>JBOGEU010000379.1:0-1430 GCA_050741995.1 Acidimicrobiia bacterium
GTCGCCGCGAAGAGCATCGAGAGCGGCCCGCCTTCGGACACGCCGAAGACCACGGCCCGCTCGGAGCCGGCCGCGTCCATCACCGCCCCGATGTCGTCCATCCGGGTCTCGAACGTGGGGAAGTCGGCGTCGGAGACCCGGTCGGACAGGCCGACGCCTCGCTTGTCGAACAGGATCAGCCGGCTGAAGGAGGCCAGCCTGGACAGGAATCGGGCCAGGTCCGGCTCCTCCCACATGGCCTCGACGTTCGAGGTCCAGCCCATCACGAACACCAGGTCGAGCGGGCCCTCGCCCACGACCTGGTAGGCGATGTGGGCCCCATCGGGGGTCTTGGCGTAGTTCGTCTCCGGCCCCACGGAAGCAGTCTCTCGCCCCGATGGCCGTTCCGGCAAGACTTCCCGTGAGGAGTGGGGAGCGTCCCCCGGCGGTTAGCTCACCTGGAACGTGATCTCGGTGTGGGTCTGGTTCCCGCTCCGCTCGATCGCCTGGACCTCCAGCTTGTACTCGGTGCCCGGCTCCAGGAACTCCTCGGGAATGGTCACGCTGGTCACCGAGGCCGGCAGGTCGACGCTGAACACCCGGAGGGGACCCTCGCGTTCGACGATGGCACGGTAGCCGACCACGTCGATCCCCGCCGGCTCGGGCACGGGGTTCCAGGCAGCCACCGCGCTGCCCGAGGGCACGGTGGAGCCATCCGCGGGCGACACGATCTGGGGACCGTCGGGGATGTCGTGGCTCAGGGTGGCCTTCCCCACGAGCAGATCCCCCTCGATGGTGACCCCACGGAACGAGTACCGTCCCTCGGGGAACAGGCGCTTGAACTTCCTCAGCGGAAGCTCCTTGAACGACGGCTCGCTACTCTCCGAGAAGAGCTCCGTCAAGCCGTGGTTCCGAAGTCGCGTCCTGGTGTTGACTGCCAGGATCTCCCGGCCGTCGGGAGCCGACAGCGTCATCCGCCGCCACGGCTCCCCGTCGAGGAAGAGCTGCAGCCCGGCGTCGCCGTCCGTGGCGTTGACCTCGACGATCATCGTGGCTTCATCGAAGCGGATCGACTTCGACGGTGCCCGGGTTGTGCCACGTGGACTCGGGTTCGCCGCGGCGATCCCGAAGACGAGTGATAGGGCGGTGAGCAAGACGAGCGTTGCCCTGCGGTCCATCTGACGCCTCCTTCCTTCTGGTCGGCGCAGGATGCATCACGGATCATGAGAGGACGATGAGTCGCTCCCTGCGCCTCTGACGCAGTCGAGGGTGAACGACGGGCAATCCATCGGAGGCGCTGGGCCGTATGTGTTTCGGTGAGGTCACTCTCCGATGAGTCGCTGCTCGCCGGCCTGGCTTCGAGCGATCCGGACGGCTCGGCCGCGTTCGTGCGGCGATTCCAGGGTCGGGTCTTCGGCCTCGCCATGACCATCGTGGGGGATCCGAACATG
>JBOGEU010000380.1:0-4467 GCA_050741995.1 Acidimicrobiia bacterium
GAGCTGACCTCATCGAAGGTGCGCATCATCAGCTCCTGAGGGGAGAGAGCCTCGGGTTGCTGGGCTCGCCCCGCAATCGCCTCTCGGGCCCGGTCCAGCGGCTCGAGGGCCATCGCCTCTCGGGCGATGGAAGACATGCGGGGTGAGCCGAGCAGGGTTCGAAACAGGAGGAAGGGCCCCCGCAACTCCTCGTCGGCGGTCACGTCGAGCACCCAGAAGGGGTTGTCCCGGCTCGAGGCCATCTCGGCCGTGGCCTCCAGCATCCGGGTCTTCCCGATGCCGGCCTCACCCTCCAAGATCACTGCGCGCAAACCCGAGGTTGCTGCATCGGCCAGATGCTCCTCCACGAGGTCGAGCTCCCGGGTTCGGCCCACGACGGCACTGGTAGAGCGCGGCGCCGAGAGGTCGAAGGCCGCCGCCGAAGCGGCCCGCACCTCGCGGTTGGCCCGGCCCCCGTCGGCTTCCCTGTCCCGCCACAGGACCTCGAACAGCCGCCATCGATCCGGGAAGCCCTTGAGCCAGAACAGCCCCCGGTCGGCGAGCCTGCTGTCGCCCAGTGTCCCGGCCAAGTCGTGGACCAATTGCGAGACCAGGATCTGGCCCCCCTGCGCCTTGTCGGCGATCCGGGAGGCGGCATGGACTGCAACCCCATGGGCATCGCCGCCGGTCTGCACGACATCACCGCTGTTCAACCCGATCCGGACCGAGATCCGCTTGTCGGGGTTGGCCTGGTTGTGCTCCTCGATCGCCCTCTGAATCGAAACCGCGGTCTCGATGGCCTGATTGGCCGAGGTGAACAGGGCCATGAATCCGTCACCGAGCGACTTGGACTCGACCGCCCCCGCGATCGTGAGCCGGGAGCGAATGCACTCGTCGTGCATCCCGATCACCTCGTTGGCGGCGACGTCACCGAGCCTCACCCGCAGGTCGGTGGAGCCTTCCAGATCGGTGAAGAGAATGGTCAGTGTTCCCGTCGTGACCGGCGTCTCAGATGTGGCGGATCCAGCTTGCATTCCCGCGGCAACGATAATGGTGGTCCGGGACGCAGCACGTCCCGAGCGGACAAACGGCGCCGGCGTGGACACCGGTCTGCTCCAGGACCATGCGAACGACGCTGCGGGGCATGTTCAGTCGGGTCGATCGGCTGGTGACGTCTCATTGACCCATACCCCGATCGTCGCCGGCCGCAGAGTCGCGATCACCACCGACACCCAGTCTGCCGTGACGTTGGAAGGGTCGACCTGATCGCGCAGTCTCGCCGAGAACCGCTCCGCCACCCGGTCGGCGTCGTAGTGGGCCCGGTAGAAGCGCCGATCGACCCAAACGAGCACGCGCCGGCGCAAGGGCCCGAAGAGACCGGCGACGGCGAGGGTCGAGGCGGCGACGAGCAGCGGCGTCTGCCCTCCCAGCAATCGAGTGGGCAACCACACCGCGCCGACGACGTACACGGCGCTCAGCAGGCCCAGCACCACAACGTAGCCGACGGTCCTCGACACCAGTCGGTCGATCTCATAGAGGCGATATCTGAGGACGGCGATGGCCACGGCGGCCGGGACCGCCACCACTCCGGCGACGAGCAGGAGCTCGCCCCACGTCTGATCGACCGATTCCATGCCGATGAAGATGAGCAGCAGGGTCAGTATCCCCGCCACGCACCCTCCGGCCAGGGCTACCCACTTGATCTGGTTCCGCTCCGCGCCGGTGGAGCGAACGAAGCGGCGTACCAGGGAGGCGCCAACGACCACGAAGGAGGCAACCATCGAGATGAAGAAGAGCGTCGACAGGACATCCCCGGCCGGCATCGTCTCGGCGCGGAGCGGGCTTTCGATGCTCCCCACCTCCGGATCTCCGCCCCAACCCCCGTTGAGCAGGGCGGCCACAAAGCCGAAGGCTGCTCCCACAACGATCAGATGGCGACCGAGCCTCCAGCGGGGAGAGGGAAGCTTCCCGTCAGGGAAGTGGAGCAAAAGGAGCGGCAGGAACATCATCGACACGCTGGCGAAGCTGTTCCCGATGGTGTCGGCCCAAGCGGCCAGCGCCGTCGAAGCCCCTGCCCGCACGGCAATCGCCCTTCCCAGCACTGTTATTGCGATGGAGGCCGGATAACTCATCATCGTCCAGCCGATCGAGTTGCCGGGAGCCTTGATCAACAGCACCGCCGCCGCCACGTAAAAGGCAGTCGAGGCCATGAACCAGGGATCCATCAGCTGGTCCCAGGGACCGGGCCAGAGCGCGATCACTCCTGCCACCCAGAGCACAGGCGGCTCGAGGATCAGGGCCCATCGCAGTTTCATGCGCCGCCCTGCCTCACCCCGGTGAACCCCTGAGTCATGGACCTGGAGCGGTAACAGCTGGAGATGCCCACCGAGCACACATTGGCAATCGAACGTGACGAGATCGTTACGGCTCGGTGGCTCCGGCCCGGGGACGGTGATGATGGGCGGCGGGCGGCTCCCGTCGCCGAATCTCTCAACCCTCGGCGAGGACCTGGCGCAAGGTGGTGGCGAAGGCTTCGGGCTCGCCTGTCTGGCCGTATTCGCCTCCGAGGAA
Source organism: Acidimicrobiia bacterium (assembly GCA_050741995.1). Lineage (GTDB taxonomy): Bacteria > Actinomycetota > Acidimicrobiia > Spongiisociales > ZC4RG35 > JARDZU01. The sequence continues at coordinate 2,551 of JBOGEU010000380.1, forward strand.
GCCATCATGGCCACCGGGAAATGTCGTCGGCGTCGACCCGAGGCGGTCGGCTACGGCGTGCGTGGCGCGTCCGGTCATGATCCCCTCCGATTCGGCCCCGGCGGCGAGAACGATGCGGGTCGCTGCGGCACGGAGGGCGTCGAAGTCGAACTCGTAGTGGGTGCCGGCCATGATGTTCCCCAGCAACGGGTCGTCCCGGGAGCCGTCGTCCTCGGTCGGCAGGCCGAACATCGCGGGGTCCACCGGCTGGTCGGCGAAGTCTGCCGGGATGGGCCCCTTGTGACTCACGATCATGATGAACTTGGCCATACCCGGACCTACCCCTTCCCGCTGGTAGGTGTCGCGGATGTCGCGGATGGCTGCGAACGCCTCCTCGCGGTCGGGGAGGTATCGGGCCGCGGGCGGCTCGTGGGCAACGAGGGTCCGGACCTGCTCCGGATGCCGGGCCACCAGGGCCAAGCCGTTCACCGCGCCACCACTGCTGGCAAATACGTCGACCGGTTCGGCGTCGAGTGTGGTGATCAGACGATGCAGGTCGTCGGCGTGCTCGTCGGGCGTGGGCTTGTTCGACCCGTCGTCGAGCGTGCTCCGTTCCGAGCCGCGGGGGTCATAGGTGACGACCGTGCGGTCGGTGAAGAATCCCGACAGGGTGCCGAACCCGGCGGCAGCCATCGGGGATGCAATCATCAGCAGGACCGGCTCGGTGCTCGCATCGTTGCTGCGGACGTCGTAAGTCAGCGTCGCACCGGGCCTATCCAGCGTGTGGGTAATCGGTTCAGTCATGATGGCTCCTCCGGGCCTCTTGAACTTTCGCACTTTGAGACTGGACCCGTCGGCCGAACTCATCGGTGAATCTCTCGCGGCCAGGGACTTCAACCCGAGGAGGATGTCATAGTGCTTGTATCCGGTCAGCCACCTCGATCCGATGAGCCAATCCCGCTACGACGAGAAACGGGACTTCGACACCACCTCGGAGCCACCCGGTGATCAGGTCCTCGTCGACGTCGACCCGCTGACGGCGCCGGCCGGGCGGACCTTCGTCATCCACCAGCATCACGCCACCCGGCTCCATCATGATCTCCGCCTCGAGATGATGAACGGGGACACCCCGGTGCTGGTCTCCTGGGCGGTACCCAAGGGGCTGCCCCGACGGCGGGGTGAGCGCCACCTGGCCATCCACGTCGAGGATCATCCGATCGGCTACGGGACCTTCTCCGGGTCGATCCCCGAAGGGGAGTACGGGGGAGGGGAGGTACGGATCTTCGACCACGGCGACTATGAAGTCGTCGAGCGAAGTGAAGACCGTCTCACCTTCTTGTTGGAGGGGGAGCGGCTGGCCGGCATCTGGCATCTGGTGCACACCGGCCTCAAGGACGGAAAGGATCAGTGGCTGGCGATGATGAGAGAGGACCGGCGACCGGAGCCCGACCCGAGGCCGGCATTGGACCCGATGCTGGCCACCCTCACCGCCCAGGCGTTCGACGACCCTGAGTGGGGCTTCGAGCCGAAATGGGATGGGATCCGCGCCCTCGCCCCCTGCGACGAGGAGACCCGTCTCGTCTCACGGAACAACAAGGACATCACCGTCGCCTACCCCGAGCTCCATCGTCTTCACGAGCAGGTCGTGGCCCTGGATGCGGTTCTCGACGGGGAGATCGTCGCCTTCGAGGACGGGGTGCCGTCGTTTCAGCGTCTCCAGCAGCGGATGCATCTCAGGGACCAGAAACAGATCGAGCAGATGACACGCCGGATCCCGGTGGCCTACATCGTCTTCGACCTCATCTACATCGACGGGAAGGACCTGACCTCTCGGCCGCTTGAGGAGCGGCGTCGGATACTCGAGGAGGCGATCGTCCCCGCCGACTTCATCCAGGTCTCCCCGATGACCGTCGGGGACGGGGAGGCGCTGTTCCGGGC
>JBOGEU010000381.1:0-6768 GCA_050741995.1 Acidimicrobiia bacterium
CCCCGTCGAATCCGGTTCGATCACCTGGGACGGGGACGACGTGGCCGGGCTTCCCACCCATTTACGGGGCTTCGGCCTGATGTTCCAGGGATACGCCCTGTTCCCGCACATGGATGTCGCCGGCAACGTCGGGTTCGGGCTGCGGATGGCAGGGGTGCCGGCAGAGAAGCAACGGGCCCGTGTCGAAGCGGCCCTGGAACGGGTCGGCCTCGCCGGGTTCGGCGAGCGCGCCATCGTCGACCTGTCCGGGGGTGAGAGACAGCGAGTCGCCCTGGCCCGGACCCTCGCTCCCCAGCCGCGTCTGGTAATGCTCGACGAGCCGCTCGGCGCCCTCGACCGGGCGCTCAGGGACCGCCTGATGACGGAGACCCGTCAGATCCTCCTCGATCGCGGGGTCACCGCCCTGGTGGTCACCCACGACCGCGAAGAGGCTGCGGCGCTATCCGACCGGCTGGCCTTGATGCGGGAGGGCACCATCGTCCAGTCGGGCACCCTCGACCACCTGCTCGCCAACCCGGCGGACGACTGGGTGAAGACGTTCCTCGGTTGAGAGATCAGCCGGAATGCCGGGTCGAAAGGGCCCATTCCTCGAGCTTTGTCGCCCGGCCCGGGGTGTCAGCCTTGGGCGCTGCGGAGGCGGGGGCGAACGATTCGACGCCAGGTGAACCAGGCGACGGCGATGACGATCACCGCGATGACCAGCTTCTGGAACAGCTCCAGGGGGGCCTCGACCTCGTGCCATTGCTCACCGAGCAGATAGCCGGCACCCACCAGGAGCACGTTCCAGACCACGCTCCCGACAAGAGTGAAAAGAGTGAACGACCCCAGCGGCATGCGCCTGAACCCGGCGGGGATCGAGATCAACGACCGCATCAGGGGCACACAACGGCAGAGCAACACTGCCAGGTTCGCCCTGCGGTCGAACCACTCCTCGGTCTTGTCCAGGTCTCCCTCGTCGAGACCGAACCATCGGCCATAACGCGTCACCAGGGCGCGGAGCCGGATCGGCCCGATGGCGGCGGCGACGCCGTAGAGGACGAACGCCCCGACCATCGACCCGATGGTGGCCGCGATCATCATCCCGACCAGCGATGCGTCGTCACCGGCCGCCACGAAACCGGCCAGCGGGAGGACGACCTCGGACGGGATCGGGGGAAAGAGGTTCTCCAGGGCGACCAGAAAGGCCACACCCCCATAACCGAGGGTCTGGACCACCGATGTCGCCCAATCAACCAATCCGTCGAGCACCTGAGAAACTCCTTGCTACGGGCGACACGACGATAGAACCAGATCGCCCCGGTTGATTGTCGGCAGGAAACCGCCTCCACTACAGTCTCGGCCCGCACCCCGACGGAGGACAACTCTCTTGAACATGTCAATCTTGGCTGCCGAAGGCGGTTACCAGGAGTTCACCCTCGGCTCCGCCGAATGGGCCTGGCTTTGGGTATCGGCCGCCACCGCGGTGATCGCCCTGTTGGTCGGGGTGACCTTGTCCCGCGGTGTGCTCAAGGCCGATCAGGGAACCCGGGCCATGCAGGACATCGCCACCTCGATCCAGGAAGGGGCAATGGCTTACCTGCGTCGTCAGTTCAAGACGATCGTGGTGATCCTGGTCCCCCTCGCCCTCATCGTTTTCTTCACCTCGACTGAGGTGCTCGACCCCGAAGGTGGAGAGGCGCTGAGCTTCGTCGAGTCCGGAGCCTTCCGAACGGTCGCCTTCGTCGCCGGAGGTTTCCTCTCAGGTTTGACCGGCTTCATCGGGATGTCCCTCGCCGTGCGCGGCAATGTCCGCACCGCGGCCGCCGCCCGGTCGGGGTCGCTGCCCGCGGCGCTCAAGGTTGCCTTCCGCACCGGTGGGGTGGCCGGGATGTTCACCGTGGGCCTGGGCCTCCTCGGCGCAACGATCATCATCATGACCTTCCAGAACACGTCGTCTGCGATCCTGATCGGCTTCGGCTTCGGGGGTTCTCTGCTCGCCTTGTTCCTCCGGGTCGGTGGCGGGATCTTCACCAAAGCTGCCGACGTCGGCGCAGACCTGGTGGGCAAGATCGAGCAGGGGATACCGGAGGACGACCCTCGCAACCCGGCGACCATTGCGGACAATGTCGGCGACAACGTGGGTGACTGCGCCGGAATGGCCTCCGACCTGTTCGAGAGCTACGAGGTCACATTGGTGGCTTCGATCATCCTCGGTGTGGCGGCGTTCAACTCGATCGGCGCCAATCCCGCGCTCGGTCTCGTCTTTCCGGTGGTGATCAGGGCGATCGGGGTCCTGGCCTCCATCGTCGGGGTGTTCCAGGTGCGGGCAACCCCCAGGGATCGGTCGGCCATGGCTCCGATCAACCGCGGGTTCCTCACCGCGGGGCTGCTCACGGTGGCCGGGACCCTGGCGGTGGCGCTGCTCTATGTCGGGAACGAGAACGGGAACGAGGGCTGGAAGGTCTTCGGAGCGGTGGTGGCCGGTCTCGTCCTGGCCCAGGTGGTGAGCAGGCTCACCGAATTCTTCACCTCGACCGAGGAGAAGCCGGTTCGGGAGATCGCCGAGGCCACCCAGACCGGGCCGGCGACAACGGTCCTCTCCGGAATCTCCTCCGGGTTGGAGTCCTCGGTATGGGCCATCGTGGCCATCGCCGGTGCCCTTGGAGTAGCCATCGCGCTCGGTGGCGGGAACATCCAGTTCTCTCTCTACCTGGTGGCGCTCACCGGGATGGGGATGCTCGCCACCACCGGGGTCGTGGTATCCGAGGACACGTTCGGGCCGGTGGCTGACAACGCCGCCGGGATCGCCGAGATGTCGGGCGAGTTCCACGGCGAGGCGCGCACCGTCATGATCGGCCTCGACGCCGTCGGCAACACCACCAAGGCGGTGACCAAGGGCTTCGCCATCGGGTCGGCAGTCATCGCCGCGGTCGCCCTTTTCGCCTCGTTCATCGAGACCATCGCCGGGGAGCTCGGCTTGACCGCAGAAGGATCCGATCTCTTCTCGCTGCCCGAGACCTCGATCAACGTGGCGAATCCCACCGCCTTCATCGGGCTCCTCATCGGCGGCTCGGTGGCCTTCATGTTCTCCAGCCTGGCGATCCGGGCAGTGGGCCGGACGGCGGCGGTCGTCGTCCAGGAGGTCAGACGCCAGTTCGCCGACGGGGCGATCATGAGAGGCGAGCGTCGCCCCGACTACGGGCCGGTCATCGACATCTGCACCGCGGCATCGCTGCGTGAGTTGCTGACACCTGCGTTGCTGGCAGTCCTCACCCCGGTGATCATCGGGTTCGGGATCAACTACTTCGCCCTGGGCGCCTTCCTGGCGGCATCGATCCTCACCGGCCAGCTCATGGCCAACTTCCTCTCCAACTCGGGCGGGGCCTGGGATAACGCCAAGAAATTCATCGAAGACGGCAACTACGGGGGCAAGGGCTCCGAGTCGCACAAGGCGGCCGTCATCGGCGACACCATCGGCGACCCGTTCAAGGACACCGCCGGACCCGCTCTCAACCCCCTGATCAAGGTGATGAACCTGATCTCGCTGTTGGTCCTGCCCGCGGTGATCGCCCTACAGGACTCGTCGGCGCGCTACGTGATCGCCGGCGTCAGCCTGCTCATCCTCCTCGCCGCCATCACCTGGTCCAAGCGCCAGCCAAGCGTCGCCATGGCCGGCGGGCCTGCCCCCCAGGACTGACCGACAGCCGAGCGGCGCCAACCTCAGGTTCCACGTTTCGTATATGAAACGAACGGTCTCAAGTTCGTACGTCGCCCGATCCAAGCTGAGACTGCTGGTTTCATATGTGAAACGCAGAAGCTGAGGTTCGCACCACCCCCCGAGGCCTAGCCGCGGAGGGTGGCCAGGTGGTGGGCGAAGTCTTCGGGGATGCGGCGGGGCTTGCCCTGGAGGTCGGTGAAGGCGGCGGAGAGGGTCAGTCGGGCCACCTCCTCGTCGCCACGAAGCATCACCTGACGCCACGTCGACTTGACCCGACCCACGTCCTCGATCCAGGTGTGCATGCTCAACTCCTCGCCAAACCGGGCGGCGGCGGAGAATCGGGCCTGCAGCTCGACCACGACCAACTGCCAGCCCTGGTCCTTGAGGCGGTCCAGGCCCCAGCCCATATCGGTCAGGTAGTCGATGCGCGCCGTCTCGAAGTAGGAGAAGTAGTTGGTGTGGTTGACGTGGCCGTAGGGATCCAGTTCATAGAAGCGCACCTTGACCGACGAGGTGTGGACCTCTCGATCGGTGGGTAGCTGGACCGCCAATCCCTCTCTCCTCGGCTCGGGGAGCCCGAGGCTACCCTCGCCGACATGAAGGCCTGGCAGCTCGAGGACACCAAAGGGATAGCTTCATATGTCCTCAACGACGTCGAGGAGCCGGAACCGGGACCCGGAGAGCTCCGGGTCAAGATCAGCCACTCCGCGCTCAACCACCTCGATCTGTGGGTGTCTCAGGGGCTCCCCGCACCCAAGCACCTCCCCCACACCACCGGTGCCGACGCCGCCGGGCGTGTCGACGCAATCGGCGAGGGTGTGAGCGGATTCGAGATCGGGGACGAGGTCATCGTCGACCCCTCGTTTTCCTGCGGTCAATGCCCTCGGTGCCGCAACGACGACATCGTCTACTGCGACTCGTTCCAAATCCTCGGCGAGCATCGGCCGGGCACCTTCACCGAGAAGATCGTGATTCCCACCATCAACGCCGTACGCAAGCCCGAGGCGATGTCGTGGGAAGTGGCGGGGTCGTTCGGGCTGGTAACGGCTACCGCCGTCCGAATGCTGGAGCGGTCGGGCCTTCGGCCGGAGCAAACCATGCTCGTGGTGGGCGTCGGCGGCGGTGTGTCCGCGGCCGCCATGACCCTGGGGCTGGCGATGCGCGCCCAGGTCTATGTCACATCCCGGTCCCAGGACAAGATCGATTGGGCTGTCGGCCAGGGAGCGGCCGGCGGCTTCGACAGCGGTAGGGAGTTCGGGGCCGAGATGACCGCCCTCGGCGGCGCCGACGTGGTGGTGGACAACGTGGGCCCGGCCACGATCCGACAGTCGATGCGCGCCGCCAAGAAGGGGGGCCGCCTCATGATCTGTGGTGCGACCAGCGGGCCCAAGATGGAATTGACCATCCCTCATCTCTTCTTCCGCCAACTCGAGATGATCGGCTCCTCGATGGCCAACCACGCCCAGTTCGCCCGGGCCGCGACGTGGGTGACGACGGGTGGCGCCAAGTCGCCGGTGAGCAAGGTCTTCGATTTCGCCGAGCTCCACGCTGCTCTCGAGTTCTTGGAGTCCGCCCAGCAGATCGGAAAGGTCGTGCTCCGTCATCCGGAGTGAGCGATGAAGACACCGAACATCCTGATCGCGGTCGGTATCGGGGTCGTCATCGTCGGGCTCATCCTCCGTTACTTCCCGTCCCTCTTCTCATGGTTCGGGAACCTCCCCGGTGACATCAGGCACCAGTCGGAGAACACTCGGGTCTTCATCCCGATCACCTCGACGCTGTTGGTCAGCCTCGCGGCGACGGTGATCATCAACGTCCTCGCCCGGCTCTTCCGGGGCGATTGAGCCTCAGGCCTCCGGAACCTCGGGCATGCGGCCCTTCATCACCACATGGTCGGAAGCTTCAGGGCCCTGGTCCTCTGGCTCGAGAGTGACCCAGATCGAGGGGTAGTCGGCCATCGCGACCCCGGACCAGAGGGTGACCGGGCTTTCGCCGCCCCGCAGATGGAAGGTGCCGATGCTCACCCCCTCACCATCGTCACTCCACACCCAACCCTCGTAGTAGCTGCCCTCCGGCGCCGGGGGAAGACCCCTGAGATCGAGACGTATCCACCAACCGGACCCGGCGGGGTGCACCGCGGCGCGACCGGTCGCCGCGGGCTCGATCTCGGTCCCGGCCATAGCCAGCACCGTCTCTTCATCCGAGGCGACGACGCTCATCGAGGCCAGCACCAGGGCCACCACGGCAGCCGCCGACCCGACGACCGCGGCAACGAGAGGCCACATGGCCTTTCGGCCCGGCCCGGACTCCACCATCGGGTGACGATCCCGGCTCACGGCGGCGAGCATCCCTTCGGCCACCTGTGGCGGCGGCTCGGCCCAGGTCGCAGCCTCGGCGAGCACCTCGCGGATCAGGTCGAGCCGCTCGTCGTGCTCACCCTCACCAGTGGCCAGGTATTGGGCGCGGGTTTCGTCTGGGGTCAACACTCACTCCCTGTACGTCCGGTCGACGAGGGCGGTTCGCAGAAGGTCATGCCTCCTCCACGTGTCTCAGCATTTCGATCAGCTTCTGGTGTGCACGATGCGAACGGGACTTGACCGTGCCGACCGGGATGTCGAGATGAGTCGCGATTTCGACGTGGGTCAGGCCGTCGAAGTGGCTCAGCTTCACCACCTGACGCTCCTCGTCCGGCAGACGATCGACGGCGGACCTGACCTCGAACACCTCCCAGGCGGTCTCCAATCCGGGGGGGAAGACTGCGACATCGACATCGTCGCTCGTCACGACCCGAGACTGCTTCCGATAGATGTCGATCGCCGTCCTCCTGGCGATGGCGTAGATCCACGGCGCAAAGCTTCGTTCGGAGTCGTAGGTGGAGGCGGCTCGCCAAGCCTTGATGAAGGTCTGCTGCGTGGCGTCCGCGGCAAGCCCGTGCTCGCCGAGGATGCTCAAGGAGAGCGCGAACACCGGTCCCCCGAAACGGTCGTAGACGGCTTTGACAGCCGCCTCGTCGCCGATCCGGAATCGTTCAAGAACCTCGCGGTCCACGCTTCGATTCTGCCAGGTCGCGA
>JBOGEU010000382.1:0-6091 GCA_050741995.1 Acidimicrobiia bacterium
CCCCGGGCGAACTCGATGAGGTCTTCCGGCCACGGGGCGGAACCGGCCGAGACCGCGGAGACCGCGTTGGAGCCGCCGTCCCCGTAGCGGGGGGCCTCGGTCGTGACGTAGAAAGAAGCAAATGCGGAGAGGCCCTCGTCGAGGGTGTCCACCCCGTAGATGAAGTCCTCGCCCCACATGCCGGGTGGGGCCATGTCCACCAGGCTCTTGACGTGGATCGATGACACCACACCGACCCTCGCCCGGTACTGCTCGCCGGACACCGTCTCCACACCCGCACAACGACCGTTCTCGGTGATCAGCGAAGTGACCAGAGTGTTGGTGACGATCGTGCCGTTGTGATCCTCGATGGCGGAGACGAGGGCCCGGGCCAGGCTGGCCGATCCCCCGAGCGGCACCGACCAGCTTCGTCGCTGCCGGCCCCCCACCAACGAGTAGGCCAGGGTGCCCGAACCGGGCGAGTCGAGGGGCTGGAAGGTCTGGACCGCCATCCACGAGATGAACGCCTGGATGTGGCGACTCTCATACTCCCGGGAAATGACGTCCCACGCCGACATCATGTTGCGCCGTCGCCACGCCGCACCGTGGGGATGCTCGGCGAGGGCCTCGTCCAGAGAAGGGCCGTAGCCGATGGGTGTGAATCGGTAGGCGCCGTAGATGCCCTTCACTTCTTCGAACTCCTCGAGCATCCTCGCATAGGTCTCGGCGTCTGCAGATGAGAATCGCCGGATCTCCTCCAGCGTCCGCTCCAGATCGAGCCACATCGTGAAATGCTCGCCGTCGGGGAAGGTCAGGTCGACGACGGGGTCGGGGTCGACGTAGGTCAGCCCGTACTGCGAGATCAGGCCCAACTCGTCACGGCTCAGCACCGGGTTGACCAGGATGAGGGTGTGGCCCGTGGAGCAGCTGTCGAAGTGATAGCCCGGCAGCAGCAACTCCTCGGTGGCCGCCCCGCCGCCTGCCTCCGAGCGGGCATCGAGAACCACAACCTCATGGCCGGCCTTGGCCAGGTAGGCCGCCGTGATGAGACTGTTGTGACCGGCGCCGGCGATTACGAAGTCGGCTGTGTTACTCATGTACGGGCTCTCCTCATTGGCCTTTTCGGGCTCTCTCCGGCAGTGGCGGATGCGACGGGTGACCGGGACCGAAGACGCGGTCCCGGTGCCCTGTGCCCACCACGCCGAGTTTAGGGTCGCAATCGTTTGCGGAGCAATCGGCGAGCGGGGTCGCAACCCGACGGTCAGGCCGGGACTCGTGGTGGGGCGGTGGAGGCTCGCACCATGAGGGTTGGTGTGAGCTTGATCGACGCCGGTTGCTCCGACGCCCCGGACATGCCGGCGATGAGGGCCGCGGCTCCCTGGGTCCCCATCTGCCGGTAGGGGACCCGCACCGCGGTCAGGGCCGGCTGCATGAGGTCGAGGAGCGGGATGTCGTTGTAGCCGGTCACCGAGACGTCGGTGGGAACCTCGAGCCCCAGCGAGCGCACGGCGCGATAGCAGCCCAACGCCAGCAGGTCGTTGGCGGCCACGATGGCGGTGATGTCCGGGCGACGGCGCATGAGCTCGAGACCGGCTCGGAACCCTGGCTCCACCTGGAACCAATTGGCCTCTTCGACTTGGTCTGGGTCGGCATCGAGCCCGAGGAACTGCATCCAAGAGAGGAAAGACTCCCGTCGCTGGAGACCCGTTGACAGGATCGACGGGCCGGCCACATGGGCGATGTGACGATGGCCGAGCTCGGCCAAATGGCGCACCCCGAGCCCGATCCCGGCATGATCGTCACCCACGATGGCAGGTGCCGACGACTCGTCGGATGCTCGGTTGAGCAGGACGACGGCCACACCCTGTTCCACCAGTTGGGCGATCCAGGCGTCGCTGCGGGCGGCCGTGGCGAGGAGCAGGCCGTCGACTCGATGTTCGAGGAGGTTGGATACCACTTCCTCTGCGTCGATCTCGCCCTGGTCGGCGTTGCCGATCAACACCGAGTACCCCTGGGACGCCAGGACCGATTCCGCCCCGGCGATCATCGGGCCGAACAGTGGATTCTCCACGTCGGGGATCACCATGCCCACCGACATGGTCCGATTGGTGCGCAGGCCCCTGGCCAGGGGGTGGGGCCGGTAACCGAGCCTGCGGGCGATGGCCGCCACCCGTTCAACGGTCTCGGAGTTCACCACCGAGGCCGTCCTCGGATTCAGGGCACGAGACGCCGTGGACACATGCACTCCGGCTTCACGGGCGACGTCCTTGAGGGTGGTTCGTTCCGACACGGCGAACGTCAACTGTACAGCCGAGCCGGCCCGCCAGCCGCCGGATCCGGCCGGTTCGAGCCGTTGAGCCCGGGTCGGGCTGGGGGCCGGCTCAGCCCTTGACCGCGCCCATGGTGAAGCCGGTGATGAACCGGTCCAGGAAGGCGTTGAAGATCAGGGCGATGGGGACCGCGAAGATGATGACCGCGGCCTGAAGCGATTGCCAGAAGAACACATCGCCACGAATCAGCTCGGTGGGCACACCGGTGGCGATCGTCTTGACCGCAGATGACTTGTTGAACGACAGAGCGTAGATGAACTCGGTGGCGGAGAGGGTGAAGGTGAAGACGATGACGGCCACGATGCCGGGGAACATCAGGGGGAGCACGACCCGGGTGATTGCCCCGATCCGGCTCTGACCGTCGACCATCGCCTGTTCCTCGATGTCCATCGGGATGCCCTTGAAGAATCCCATCAGAAGCCATGAGGAGATGGGGATGGTGATGGTGGGGTACACCAGGATCAGGGACCACAGAGACTCCTGGAGACCGAGATTGGTGATGACCCGGGTCATGGGGATGAAGAGGAGGGTCGAAGGGATCAGGTAGACGAGGAAGATGGCGATCCCCATCCTCTCCCCCCAGCGCAGTCGGAGACGGGCCAGGGCGTAGGCCACGGGCAGGGCGAGGACCAGGGTGATCGCAGTGACCGCGAGACCGACGATGACGGTGTTCTTGAGGAACGTCAGGTAGTTGGTCTGAGCGAAGAGGAGCTCGATGTGCTCCAGCGTCGGAGGCTCGTTGTACCAGAAGGGGTTGTTCCCCTTGACGTACAGGTCATTGGACTGCTTGAACATGCTGATCAAGGCCCAGCTGAAGGGGAAGGCGGCGCCCAGGGCGAACGTGATCGCCGCGGCGTAGAGCCCGAACCGGCCCAGCCGACGCCGGCGGTCCGCCTTTCGATGCAGCTCTTGGACGTCTGTCTCCGCCCATGTCATCTCAGAGCACCTCCCGACGACGAGCCAGACGGAGGACCACCGCGGTGATCCCGACCAACACCGGGAGCAGGAACAGCGCCACCGCGGCCCCCTGACCCAGGGCGCCACCTTCGATCCCCTTGATGAAGGCCCACGTGGACAGGACTTGTGTCGTGTTGGTCGGGCCTCCCCGGGTCAGCACATAGACCACGCTCATGTCGGAGATGGTGAGGATCACGCCGAAGAGGACGGCGACGGCGATGATGGGAGCCAGTAACGGGATCGTGACCTGGAACATCTTTCGCCAGGTCCCGGCTCCGTCCACGGAGACGGCGTCGTTGATCTCGCTGGGGATGGCGATGAGGCCGGCCATCACGATCACCGCCGCCAGCGGCACCACCCGCCAGGCCTGAACGACAACCACCGAGAGCCTGGCCAACTCGGGGCGGCCCAGCCAGTACATGTTCTCGGTGAGGATTCCGAGCTCTCGCAACCCCCAGTCGATCGGCGAGAAGATCGAGTCGAGGGTCCAGAGCCAGGTGATGGTGGCGAGGGAGACCGGAGCCACCCAGGGGAGCAACACGAGGAACCTCACCAGCCACTTCCCCTTGAAGTCCCTGGTCAGCACCTCGGCCAGCGCCGTCGCCAGCACCACCACTATCAGATTGGCGACGACGGCGAACCAGAACGTGTTCCACAGCGCCTGGCGAAACACCGGGTCCTCGAGCACCCGGGCGAAGGTGTCCCAACCGACGAAGTCGAGGGCGGGGTTGCCGGTGCTGATGTCGGTGAAGGCATAGATGATTGCCAGGACGAAGGGGAAGCCGACCAGAGCCAAGATGTAGACGACGGCGGGTGACATGAACAGGCCGGCGAGGAACCTCGGGTTGTCGGCCAGATAGCGACGGCGTGGCCCGTTGGCTACCGATGTCATCGCAGGACCCGCGGTGGGATCTTCTCCCCTGTCTCCCTGTCGAAGTAGCGGATCTGGTCCGCCGCCACGGAGAACTTGTGGTCCTGGTCCTCGCTGATCGGCAGCGTGACCGTGGCGGGGAGCATGGCGATGATCTTGGTCTCGTCGTACTCCCTGATGTGCCCGTAGAGATATCGCTCCGACCCCAGGTACTCGATGCGGTTGACATGGAAGGTGAACGGCACCCGGTCGGATTCGAATTCGGCGATCCCCTCGGGCAGGAACTGCTCGGGCCGGAAGCCCAAGAGGAACCCGGTCTCCTCCAGCAGGTTCATTGGAGGTGACCCGAGAAAGGTCGCCACGAACACATCGGCCGGGTGGTGATATACCTCTTCGGGGGTGCCCACCTGACGGACTTTCCCATGGTTCATCACCGCGATCCGGTCGCCCATGCCCATGGCCTCCACCTGATCGTGGGTCACGTAGATGGTGGTGGTCCCGATTCGGCGCTGGAATTCCATCAGGTCGTCGCGGGCCGCCGCCCGCAGCTTGGCGTCGAGGTTGGACAAGGGCTCGTCGAGGAGAAAGACCGTCGGCTCGCGGACCAGCGCTCGGGCCAGGGCCACTCGTTGCCGCTCCCCGCCCGACAACTGGCGAGGCCGACGATTGAGGAGGCGCTCGATGCCGAAGAGCTCCGCCGCCCACTGCACTTTCTTCGACCTCTCGCTCGGCTCCACCCCCTGTGACTTGAGGGGGAAGGCGATGTTGTTGGCGACCGTCATGTGGGGGTAGAGGGCATACGACTGGAAGACCATGGCGATTCGCCTTGCCCGGGGCGGGAGGCCGATTACGTTCTCGTCACCGAGGAGGATCTCCCCGTCGGTGGGCTGCTCCAATCCGGCGATCATCCGAAGCAAGGTCGTCTTACCGCATCCCGATGGGCCGAGTAGGACCAAGAACTCACCCTCCTCGGAACGAAGATCGACTCCGTCCACGGCAACCACCTCACCGAAGTGCTTGCTCAGGCCACGGACCTCTACGACGGCCACGGTGTCGACCTTATTCCAGAGGGAGTTATATCGATGGTGGTCCCCCCTCGGAGGAGGGGGGACGTATCACCCGCTCCCAACCAGACCGCGTCCTCGCCAGTCGTCGAAGATGGCGGTGATCTGGGCCTCGGCGTCTGCCACCGCCTCCTGCGGTGTCTTGTTGCCCTGAGCAGCCTCGGCGAACATCACCGGAATGATCGACTCGCCGAAGATCTGGCCAACTGCCGGGTTGGCCGGACCCGGATGACCGACGTTCGTCGCCCAGTCGAGGGCGGTGCCCAGCACCGCCAGCGTGTCCGAAGGGTTGGAGCCGAACGGGTCCTCGGCCACCCACCCATCGAGATCGGGGACCCGATCGGGGAAGGCCGGGAAGTCGTACAACTTCGAGGCCCACGACACCGGAGCCAGGTTTTCCGTGTAATGAAGGAGGAACTCTTGAGCCGCGGCCACGTTCACATCCGGTGCGTCGGGGACTATCCAGTTGTACATCACGTGCGAGGCGACCACCGCCGCCTCCGGGCCCTCGAGTGCCGGGGTGAACCAAATGTCGTCGGCCACCTCCAGCCCCTCGTCCTGGGCGGTGCGATACGCCGAGATCGAGTTCAGGATGTAGCTCAGCTCACCCGAGTTGATGCCCTGGTTGTTGGACGCTGCATTCCAGGCGAACACCTCCGGGGTCATGGCGTTGGCGAACAGCTCGTTCATGTACTCGATCGCCGCGATCGTGGCGTCAGAGTTGATGACGACATTCTCGTTCTCGTCCTGGATCCCTGCTCCGAACGACCACATCAGGCCCCGCAATGCCATGTTGGAGTCGATCTCCTGAGACATCCCGATCCCGAGTTGGACCCCTTCCGAGGAGAAGATCTCCGAGCCACCCTGGAGCAGGTCGTCGTAGCTGCGGG
>JBOGEU010000383.1:0-3150 GCA_050741995.1 Acidimicrobiia bacterium
GCTCGCACAATGCCCGGCCCGGCACCATGCCGGTCGGCAAGTACCAGGCGTACCCCGGTGTCGAGCTGACCGAGCGCACATGGCCCGATCGGCGCATCACCAGGGCTCCGCTGTGGTGCAGCGTCGATCTGCGGGACGGGAACCAGGCCCTGATCGAGCCGATGAGCCCGGAGCGGAAATTGGTGATGTTCCAGGCACTGGTCGACATGGGATTCAGCGAGATCGAAGTTGGCTTTCCCTCCGCGTCGCAGACCGACTTCGACTTCATCCGTCAGATCATCGAAGAGGACCTCATCCCCGACCATGTGACCATTCAGGTGCTGACTCAGGCCCGCCCCGAGCTCATCGAGCGCACCTATGAGAGCATCGGTGGTGCGGACAAGGCGATCGTCCATCTCTACAACTCCACTTCCACCCTGCAGCGACGGGTGGTGTTCGGGCTCCACGAGGCGGGGATCACCGAGATCGCGGTCAAAGGAGCCGAGCACTGCCGAGCGCAGGAGCAGCACGTCCCGGGCACGATCGTTCGCTACGAGTACTCGCCCGAGAGCTTCACCGGGACCGAGCTCCCGTTCGCCAAGACTGTGTGCGAGGCGGTCATGGACGTGATCGAGCCGGTGCCGTCGAACCCGATCATCATCAACTTGCCGGCCACGGTGGAGATGAGCACCCCCAACCTCTTCGGGGACATCATCGAATGGTTCCACCGCAACATCCGGGACCGCGACTCGGTGGTCCTCTCCCTCCACCCGCACAACGACCGAGGAACTGCTGTCGCCGCCGCCGAGCTCGGCGTCATGGCCGGGGCCGATCGCATCGAGGGGACTCTCTTCGGCAACGGTGAACGGACCGGAAACGTCGACTTGGTCACCCTGGCCCTCAACTTGTTCAGCCAAGGAGTCGACCCCGAGCTGGACATCAGCAACATCAGCGAGTACCGGCGGATCGTCGAACACTGCAACCAGCTGCCGGTGAATCCCCGCCATCCCTACGTCGGGGACCTGGTCTACACCGCCTTCTCCGGATCCCATCAGGACGCCATCAAGAAGGGCTTCGAGGCGATGGAGGCCAGCGGGCAGGCCCTGTGGGAGGTGCCTTATCTCCCCATCGACCCCCGGGATGTGGGACGCACCTACGAGGACGTGATTCGCGTCAACTCACAGTCGGGCAAGGGCGGTGTCGCCTACCTGCTCAAGACCGAACAGGAGCTCGAGCTTCCGCGTCGACTGCAGATCGAGTTCACCAGGGTGATCCAGGCGATCACCGACACCACCGGAGGCGAGATCACCGCCGCCGAGATCTGGACCGAGTTCCGACGCCACTACCTCGCGGTCCACAAGCCGTTCGAGTTGCTCCGTTTCGGTATCTCCCAGAATGCCCAGGGGGAGGATCGCACCCGTATCGAGGCGACCGTTCGTCACGACGACGACGAGGTCGAGGTCAGCGGCGAGGGCGTGGGTTCGATCGAGGCCTTCGTCAATGCGATGCGAAGCCACTTTGATGTCAATTGCAGAGTGCTCGACTATCACGAGCATTCGATCGGCGCCGGCACCGATGCCCAGGCGGTGACCTACGCCGAGCTGGAGATCGACGGCAGGACGATCTGGGGCGTCGGGATCCACTCGGACGTGACCACGTCGTCCTTCCAGGCGATCGTCTCCGGTCTCAACCGGGCGCTCTGACACTCACCCGACGACAGCAAAGGCGCGGACCGGGAAGGTTCCGAAGCCGTGCACCATCGGTGGCACCGCGAAGAAGCGGAACTCTCTCCCCATCACCTGATCGAGGCCGGTGAGATGCTCCACGATCGGGATCCCGGCGGCGAGAAGGCCGGTGTGGGCTGGACGGCCGCCGCCACGGGTGTCGTCGATATTGACGGAATCGATCCCGACCAGGACCGCCCCACCGTCCACCAGGGCCCCGGTCAGGCCCGGTGAGACGAACGGATGGCTCGGGTCGCCGTAGGCGTCGGTGCCCCAATGGCGATCCCATCCGGTGTCGAACAAGACCGCCCGGCCCCTCATGTCCAGCCCATCCACCAGGTCCGGCCCGAGCTCGGGCCCGGCAGAGTCGATGCGGACACCGGGGAGATCGGCCACGTCCTCCAAAGCCAGAGCGGCCAGATCGAACCCGTTCTCGAAACGATGGAACGGAGTGTCGAGATAGGTGCCTGTGTTCCCGATCATGTCGATCCGGCCGATGAGGAACTCGGTCCCCGGGTCGTAGCGGCTGACCGAATCGGCACGGGAGAGATGATCGGTGATGACCGGCCCCGGCAACCCGGGATAGGTGACCATCCCCTCCTCGATGGGGTGCGAGAGTTCGACTAATCGCGTCATCAGGTGCAGGGTATTCAAGAGTCAGCGGCCATGACCGCACGGATGGCTCGATCGGGTGGTTACCCAGCCGGTTCCGCTGTTCGTGCGGTCACGACGATTCTCTGTCTACATAGCGCCATATATGGCGCTATGTACCTCAGGTAAGCGGTCAGACCGAGGTCTTCAACTCAACGGCGATGCTCAGCGCACGATCCCGGATCTCGTCCCAGTCACGGAAGTCACCCTCCTCCCCCTTCATGGCGTTGATGACGGCGCGCTCACCGAAATTGAGGCTCTTCCGGTCGATCTTCCCGCTGAAGATGAAGTGCCCACGGGCACCCGTTTCTTGCATGATCTCGTCCACATCGCACACCTCGTCCGGTGTGGTCTGGCCGGCGGGGATCGGACCGCTGGAAAACAGCCAGACCGGCCGCTTGGCCAACTCGGCTGTCTGGCGCTCGACGAACTTCAGCATCGACTTCATCCAGTGGCCGAAGTAGACGGCGCTCCCCAGCACCACCGCGTCGTATCCGTCGAGACCGGTTACATCCTCGGGCTCGGATACCCGGGCATCGATCCCCTCCGCTGACAGGACCTCGGAGATCGCCCGACCGATCTCCGCCGTCGAGCCGTGTTTGCTGGCTGTTGTGACCAACACTCTCATCAGGTCTCACTTTCTATTGACCTGATTCGAGGTTTACATCGCAGGCGGCGAGCCTGACAGGGCCGAATGTCCCTATGGGTCAGCTCTGGGTGCGGGGGCGGAGACGCCAGATGAGGACTGCGGCCGCCATGGAGATCAGGGCGGCGGTGACGGCGACCGGGGTTCGCC
>JBOGEU010000384.1:0-1142 GCA_050741995.1 Acidimicrobiia bacterium
ACTCGATGCCACGGTCAGGTCGGTCAAGCGAGCGGCCCGCGGGCTCGCCACCGGCGCCAGATCACGACTCCCTGCCCGCTTCGGCTCGCTCACGCTCATGCATTGCCTCGAGGCCGATAAGCGGTGACGCCGGGCGCCCGGAAAACGGCCACACGAGGACGAGGACCACGCCGAGGAAGGTACCGACCGCGGCAGCAAAGAGGCCATCGCGCGTCGGAGTCGGCGATGCCGGCGCCGACGGGGTCTTCGCCGATTCGAGCAGCTGCGCGTCGTAGATCGGATACAGGGAGACGAGGTCCTCCACAGCGTTGCCGCCGATGAGCTCATTGATCTCACGGACTACCTTCGCTTCCGGCCCGGAGATGGTGAGGGATAACACGTTCGACTCCGGCAATACCACACTGCTGCTCTCGAAATCGGAAGTAGCGACCCCGACCTGTCTCGCGGCACGATCGAGCAGTGTCTGGCTCTGGAGTAGCTCGGCAAAAGTGGCTGTGATCTGGCGATTACGCAGCACCCCAAGGGCGGCCGCCATATCGCCCGGGTCCTCGATCGAGTCGTCGACGGCGATCACGAACTCCGACGTCGATTGATAGACCGTCGGCTTGAGCTGCGAGAGCCCAAAGCCCGCGATCAGCCCCAGCACGGCGAGGGCGACGATCACCCGCCAACGGTCGAGGATCAGTCGCATGGCTGTAGGCCCGGTTTTCGACGCCTTCCCAGTCATCGTTGACCTGCTTGATCGTTGCGGATGGTCGAGTGGTGGCTGATTCGCCCAAGGTACCAGCCGAAGCCGATATCGGTACCTCGACCCGAGACCTCTGCAAAGCGCTCCTTCATTGGTAATCGTGGGGTTTTAGGTGCGCGATGCGGAGTAGATTCTCGGACTCAGGTGGGTAAAAGGGGTATTTCGAGTTTGAGGCACCGGGCCGGGGGCGTCTCGGCCCCATGTCCCGACCGCGTCGACCCCCCTCGAGACGAATCACGAGCCATGACTGATCAGAAGACCTCAAACCGAGGATGGGTGTCCTTGACCCTGGGTGTGGTTGCGGTCGCCCTCACCGTGATGGTCGCCTTCAACGTATCCGGCCACCCGACCTACCGGGCAAGCTCGTCTTTTTTCCTCACCCTCGACGCGCCGT
>JBOGEU010000385.1:0-20262 GCA_050741995.1 Acidimicrobiia bacterium
CGGGGATGACCGAGGGCACCGACCACGCCACCCTGGGTGAGTCGCTCGACATCATCGACACCATCCGCGGGGCCAAGGTCTCGGGGAGCCGATTCGGCTATCTCAAGGGCAAGGGGGCCCTGCTCGAGTTCTCCCTGGTTCGGTGGGCGATGGACCACCTCGTCGCCGAGGGGTTCACGCCGATGATCCCGCCGGTCCTGGTCCGGGAGGAGGCACTGGTCGGCACCGGGTTCTTTCCCGAGGCCCGGGAGCAGGTATATGAGGTGCCGAGAGACGAGCTGTTCCTCGTCGGCACCGCCGAAGTCCCCCTGGCCGCATACCACGGCGACGAGATCCTCTCCGGCGACGAGCTGCCAGTCCGCTATGCCGGTTTCTCCACCTGTTTTCGCCGGGAGGCCGGCACCTACGGAAAGGACACGGCCGGGATCTTCAGGGTCCACCAGTTCGACAAGGTCGAGATGTTTGTCTTCTCCGCTCCCGAAGCCTCGGCCGACGAGCACGAGCGGCTTCTCGGGGTCGAAGAGAAGCTGGTCGCCGAGCTCGAGGTCCCTTACCGGGTGGTGAATGTCGCCGCCGGGGACCTTGGCGCATCGGCGGCCAAGAAGTACGACATCGAAGCGTGGTTCCCCGGGGAGCAGAACTTCCGGGAGATCACATCGTGCTCCAACACCACCGACTACCAGGCGAGACGGCTCAAGGTGAGAGTGAGGACCGAAGCCGGCAACGAGATGCTTCACACGTTGAACGGGACCGCTTGCGCCGTCGGGCGGAGCGTCCTCGCCATCCTTGAGAATCATCAGCAGCCCGACGGCTCGGTCGTGATCCCTGAGGCGCTGCGTCGCTACACCGGGTTCGATGTCATCGAGTCGTGAGCGAGGTCTCCGACCCGATATTCGCCCGGATCGCCGCACGCTACGACCTGATCAACCGCATCCTCTCCCTGGGCCGGGAGCGTCACTGGCGGGGACGAGGGATCGCCATGCTGGATTCGGGTTCGGTGCTCGACCTGGGGAGCGGGACCGGTGCCACCGACTTTCGCGGTCGCTTCGTCGTGGGCCTCGACCCTGTGCTCGAGATGTTGGCCCTGAGCCCGGTGCGGGATCGGGTGGTGGGAGTGGGCGAGGCGCTGCCTTTCGCCGATTCCTCCTTCGACGGGGTTTTCAGCGGGTTCGTCTTCCGCAACCTCTCGTCGGTGCCCGCGACCCTGGGCGAGATCCGTCGGGTGCTTCGTCCCGGTTCGAGCGCGGTGGTAGTCGACCTCGCCCGACCGCGCAACCAGGTGCTGCGGGTGATCCATCGCATCGGCACCGCCCTCCTGCTCCCGTTGGTGGGCCTGGTCTTCGCCGGCGCCCCGCGCGAATACTGGTACCTTCACCACTCCCTCGACGCCCTCCCCGCGCCTGAGGTCCTCTTCGCGGGTCACGGCCTCATCGTCGAGGACATCTGGCGGATGGGCTTCTTCGGCTTCGTCTACGGGGTACGGCTGCGGAAGCCGCTTACCTGAGGTACGCAGCGCCATATGTGACGCTAGACCGACATAGAAAGGGTACCGCTGTCGAAGCGACGCACCCGCCCGACATTCCGTGTTGCCGTAGCGCCGTATTTGGCGCCATGTACCTCAGGTAAGCACACCCACGATGACCGTGACCCCGCCGTCGAGACCTGGTGGGCGTCGGCTGTGGCGGGCGTCGACTCGGGCCAGGCTGCCCCGCGTCATCCCGGAACGGTCCACTTCAGGGCTGTTTCCCAACGGTAAGGGGAATCGGCGCCCTCGGACGGCCTTCCGAAAGGGGGACAGCTGTCTTCACGCCCCGGCGTCGGCGGGGCGGCTGGAACGACGAAGCTTGCGGCTCACGGGGGTCGGCGACTCCGTCACCGGCTCCTCCTCCTGCTCCACCTCTTCGGCGGCTGCGATCTGATCCTCGAGCGGCTGAGGCAGGACCGGGTTGTCCGGGTACTTGAGGCGCATCGCGCCCTCGGCGGCGTGCTCCCATTTGGGCACATCGGCGAACAGCTCGGCAACCTCTTGACGGTCGACGGTCTCCTTGGCCACCAGCGCTTCGACCATCCGCTCCATCGCCGGCTCGTGCTTTTCGAGGATCATCCGTGCCTCCTCGTGGGCGGCGTTGATCATCTTCCGGACCTCGTTGTCGATGTTGGCGGCCACCTCATCGGAGTAGTCCTGCTGACGGGAGTAGTCCCTGCCCAGGAATACCTCGCCATTGGGCTTGCCGTACTGCATCGGGCCCAGGACGTCGCTCATCCCGTATTCCATCACCATCTTGCGGGCAATGGCGGTGGCCTTCTCGATGTCGTTGGCCGCCCCGGTGGTCGGGTCAGCGAAGATCAGCTCTTCGGCGGTCCTCCCTCCGAGCAGCATCGCAAGCTGGTCGACCAGCTCGGAGCGACGAACCAGGTACTTGTCGTGGGTGGGCAGGGCAAGGGTGTGGCCCAACGAGCGGCCCCGGGCGACAATTGTCACCTTGTGCACCGGGTCTGAGTTCGGCAACGCATAGCCGACGAGCGCATGGCCGGTCTCGTCATATGCGATGAGCTTCTTCTCCTCATCGCTCATCACCTTGGTCTTGCGCTCAGGGCCGGCGATCACACGGTCGATGGCCTCCTCGAGCTCGAGCATGCCGATGTCCTTGCGCCGGCGACGGGTGGCGAGCAGCGCCGCCTCGTTGATCAGATTGGCCAGGTCGGCGCCGGTGAACCCGGGGGTGCGCCTGGCGAGCACACCGAGATCGATCTCGGGAGCCAGCGGCTTGCCCTTGGAATGGACCTCGAGGATCGCCTTGCGCCCCTCGATGTCGGGGGCGTCGACCACTATCTGTCGGTCGAACCGACCAGGGCGGAGCAACGCCGGGTCGAGTATGTCCGGCCGGTTGGTGGCCGCCATGACGATGACCCCCAGATTGCCCTCGAACCCGTCGAGCTCTACCAGAAGCTGGTTCAGCGTCTGTTCCCGTTCGTCGTGACCGCCACCGAGACCGGCGCCGCGGTGACGACCGACGGCATCGATCTCATCGATGAACACGATCGCCGGGGCACTCTGCTTCGCCTGGTCGAAGAGGTCACGAACCCGGGAGGCGCCGACACCGACGAACATCTCGACGAAATCGGATCCGGAGATGGAGAAGAATGGCACTCCGGCCTCGCCGGCCACTGCCTTGGCGAGGAGTGTCTTGCCTGTCCCCGGAGGGCCGAAGAGAAGGACGCCCCTGGGGATCTTGGCCCCCATTTGCCGGTAACGATCCGGGTTCTGGAGGAAGTCCTTGATCTCCTCCAGCTCTTCCTTGGCCTCGACGAGCCCTGCGACGTCGTCAAAGGTGACCTTCGGCTGTTCCTTGCCGACCATCTTGGCCCGGGACTTGCCGAACTGCATCACCCGGTTTCCCCCGCCCTGCATCTGCATGAAGATGAAGACCATGAACCCGAGCAGGAAGAGCCAGGGAAGGAAGCTGATGAGGACTTCCCAGAAGCCCGGGGGCTGAGGATCGGAGCTGAAGGCGACACCCGACTCCCGCACCAGGGCGACCAGATCCCCTTCCGCCCCCTCCGGATAGCTCGAGACCTGGTCCCAGGCCTCGGGGGGGAGTTGAGAATCCTTGAGCCTGCCCTGGAGCTCGTTGGATCGGGCCAACATCTCCACTGATTCGTATTCGCCGCCTTCGACGCTGTCCATGAACTGGGAGAGCTCCACGACGTCCGGGCCCTGAACCTGGTCGAACCACCACTGGGCGAGGATGGCCAGCATGATTATCGAGAGTCCGTAGACCACCAGTGTGCGCATGGTTCGGTTCACAAAGACCTCAGTTCAGGCTTCGGGGAAGGCTTGAGGGCATCAATGCTACGGGAAACCCCCGAGTATTCGAATCCGTCTTGGCGCCCGTGTCCACCTGGGCCGGATGTGTCAGGAGTCTGCCCCCATGACGCCGACGTAGGGCAGATTGCGGTATTTGCCCGCGTAGTCGAGCCCGTAGCCCACGACGAATTTGGGCCCGATCGGGAATCCCACGTACTTGACCTCGATCGGGACCCTCTGAATCCCCTCCTTCAGCAACAGAGTCGCGATCTCGAGGGTGGCCGGCTTTCGAACGTTGAGGCTCTTCATGAGGTAGTTGAGGGTCAGCCCTGAGTCGATGATGTCTTCGACGATCAGGACATGTCGGCCGGCGATCTCCTCGTCGAGATCCTTGAGGATGCGGACCACGCCCGAGGTCTGGGTGGATGCCCCATAAGACGACACGGCCATGAAGTCGAACTCGACCGGCAGATCGATGTGACGTGCGAGGTCGGCCATGACCATGAATGCACCACGGAGCACACCGACCAGCAAGACATCCTTGCCCTGGTAGTCCTCGGTGATCTGGCGGCCGAGCTCGGCGAGCTTGGTGTCGATCTCCTCCGCGGTGATCAGAGGCTTGATGTCCATCCGCTTTCCTCTCTGGCGAACACGGAAAGGTAGCCGCAGCTCCCCGGCCGGTACCAGGCGACATCGAGCCGGCGCTCCCCCGGCACCCAGGCGAGCGCGGTGTCCGCCTCGACCGCAAGTCTCCCCGACTCGTCCAGCCCGGCCTTCAACCGGGCGTCGGGGTCGAAGATCGCCGACCAGAGACCGACAGGAGCCACACGGCACACCCGGTCGATGCGCTCGACGGTCACCTCGAAGCTCCCGATCGAGTAGGTGCCGATGTCGAGATCGACCATCCCCGCCGGGGGCCGATCCCGAGATTCCGCCCGGATAACGAGCAAGGGCCCTTCCACGCCGACTTGGACACCACCGCTGAGTACCGCTGTCTTGCGAGTCCCTGCCGCCACCTCCCGTATCTGTTCGATTTCGGCGGCGGTGCCCGAATGGGGTGGGCGGACTTGAGCGACACAGCGGCGCAGGACACGGTTGGCAACCACATCCGGGGTCGAGCGGAGGGCACCAACCGGCACCGCCACCGACGAGTCGCGGGTCAGCACCTGGATGGCGCCGGCTTCGTCATCGAGATGAGCGTTGTCCGATGCGATCAGTGTCGCTGTGCGGGCAAGGGACTCGGTCAGTCTCGGATTGAACCTCGCCGACAGGGCGGGCAGGACCTCGAGGCGGATGACGTTTCTCCGATGCGTCGGGTCGAGGTTGGCCGGGTCGTCCAGGTAGGGCAGGTCGGCGAGCCCGGCGAGCTCCCGGGTGTCGGACCGACTCACTGCGAGCATGGGGCGGGCCACCGCACCTGATCTGCGAGGGATTCCGGCCAGGCCCGTGGGGCCGCTGCCCCGAAGCAGGTTCATCACCACCGTCTCGGCCTGATCGTCGAGGGTGTGAGCCGTGAGGATCCACTCTCCTGGCTCGACCTGGTCGACCAGAGCCGCGTAACGGGCGTTACGGGCCTGACCCTCCATGGATGCGCCGGCGGGGATCTCGACGGTGACGACGTGGAGATCGACCCCCAGCCTGGCGGCCACCGCCCGGGCCGCGCTTTCGAGTGCCGGCGAGTCAGGAAGTCCATGGTTGACGTGAACCGCGCGCAACGGCCGGTCAAAGCTCGAAAGCAACCAGGCGAGAGCGGCGGAGTCGGCCCCACCGGAGAGTGCCATCACAAGGTCGCCATCGGGCAGGTCGAGGAGGGGCGCCAGTCTCCTCCCGAGATCGGTCAGGCGACGCGTCTCAACCATCGCTCAGGGTTCTCGATCTCCTCCAGGGTCGGGAGGCTCCCCACCCCGCGGAAGGCATGACCGATCGTCTCCCACCCTGCCTCGCGCTCGACGATCTTGATGAAGATCTCCCCTTTCTGGTACTGGTTCATCTTCATCTCGAGACCGATCAGCCGGAAGAAGGCGGCCGTCCGCTTGTCCTTGCGTCGAGCCTTGAGAACCTTGCTCATCCGCTCCTGGGACCGCAGGTGCTCGTTGCCGAGCCGGTCCATGACGACGTGACCGTGACCTTCGAGCAGCGACATGAGCGCCTGGACCTTGTCGATCACCACCCGCTGTTCGGATGAGGCGAACAACCCGAGAAGGCCGCGCTCGTCGATCATCGGGTCCCCAGCTCCTCGTCGTCGGCTCAACTCGTCGACTACCCGGTACATCACACCAGGCTCGGGCCGGGAGTGCTCGACGAGCTCGTTCACCAACCCCATGAAATAGTCACGGAGCCAGGGGATCCCCTGGAACTGTGCCCGGTGAGTCAACTCGTGGAGGGCGACCCAGAACCTGAACTCCTCGGGCCGGAACTGATGAGCTCGCTCCAGTTGAAGGACATTGGGCCCGACAAACGTCACCACGTCGCCTTCCTCGCCGGTGGGAAGCACCAGTTCGTACTGGCCGAGCACACGACGGGCGATTACGCCGAGCACCGCTGTCATCTCCGCCTGCATGACACGACCGGTGAGTGCCGCCGCGCTCCGAGCGCCGGGGCTCGAAGTCTCGATCTTCTCCGCCATCTGGCGCCGGAGGGGCTCCATGAGGTGGGTGAAGCTGGAGACGTTCCTCTCGATCCACTCCGCCCGATCGATGACGACCGTCGAAGGCTGGCCGGGAAGAGAGAGCCCGGTAGCGGCGGGGACGAGCTCAGAGACCCGATCGGTCAGCCGGGCCATGTCCGCGTCCAGGGCCGATCGGTGATAGGTCTCGCCGAGGGGGTAGGTACCCGCGATGCGCCCGGCAAGACGATTGGAGCCGGGCCGGTGAGAAGTCACTCTTTGACGATTCGGTACCGCTTGCGGACGACCGAGGTGAAATACTGGACCGTGGTGACCAGGACCACTATCACCGCGAGGACGATGGCGGTCGGGATCATGTAGCGATAGGTCCAGTCCAGTTGTGCATCGTCCGGAGGCGGAGTGGTGACCGGCACCGCCGGTTCGACGTCGGAGGTCACAGGCACCGTCGTCTCGGCGGGTGCTGTCGTTTCGGTGGTTTCCTCGGTGGCATGTACGGGTGCTGCGACCAGGGCGAAGAAGGCGCCGAGCACCACCAGGAGGATTGCGATATTGCCGAATCGCTTCATCAGACGCGCAGAGTACCCAGGGTCGCCCGGAGTGGCGAACGTCACAGGGAGGATGCTTCCTCGGCAATCGCCTGACGAAGACGCTCGAGGAACTCGGCGGGGACGTCCTCGGAGAGACGCTGTCGTACCACGATCTTGAGCCGGGCCTCGAAATCGAAACTGCGCAGACAGCCGGAGCAATCGTCGAGATGGGCCCGGATCACCTCGGATGTGGAGGTCTCGATCTCGCTGTCGAGGAACTGATACAGGTTGGTCAACGCGTCATCGCACTCTTTGCCGCTCATGGTCGCTCCGCGCCTTCGGGCACCAGCCCTCGCTTCATTGCGAATTCCCACAACGATTTCTGCATCGCCTTTCTTCCCCGGTGGAGGCGGGACATGACGGTCCCGATCGGGATGTCCAAGATTTCGGCTATCTCCTTGTAGGAGAAACCTTCGAGGTCGGCGAGTAGGACGGGAATCCGAAAATTCTCGGGGAGATCCTCGACCGCCTTCTTGATGTCCGATTCGACCAGGCCCTCGAGGACCCGGTCCTCGGTGGTGCGTGCCGCCTCGGCCGACTCCTCCGACCCGAGCCGCCGGTAGAGGTACAGGTCCTCGACCGCCCCCAGGTCGACCTCCGCCGGCCGACGGGAGTCCTTGCGGTACTTGTTGATGTAGGTGTTGGTGAGGATCCGGTAGAGCCATGCCTTGAGGTTTGTTCCTTCCTCGAAGGTGTGATAGGCCCGGTAGGCCTTGAGAAAGGTCTCTTGGACCAGGTCCTCGGCGTCCGATGGATTGCGAGTCATGCGCATGGCGGCGCTGTACAGCTGCCTGGTGTACTGCATGGCGTCGCGTTCGAAGTCGGCCTGGTCAGCCATCCAGGGGCACGGTACAGGGCGGGGAGGGAAAGCCTAAGCCCTCGCCTCGCCTGCTGCGGCCATGAGCCCGCAACCCGCCGGCCCGATGGGCCCGGCAATCAGAGCCGGAGAGGGGAGTCGAACCCCTGGCCCATCGCTTACGAAGCGATTGCTCTACCACTGAGCTACTCCGGCAGAGGGTCGAATGGTAGGGGCAGGTGTTCCACTGGGCCAGATGCTTGGGCCTATCGGAACCACAGAGATCAGGTCTCGGAGCCGAGACCTGCGAACAGATTGGCGAGGACCAGCTCACGTCGAAGATTGGCCTGGATGTCGACAACCGCATCGAGGATCTTCTCCGCCGAGGCCACCGCTTTGCGGGGGCTGACGTCGGTGAACGACCCGAGTGGCAGGTCCGAGTTCCGCACCGGGCCCCCCATCTGCAGCGACGCAGAGTCTGTGTACCAGGAGGCGAGGATCTCGAGCCCATTGACCAGCAGAGACTGCTCGACCCGGCGCCGGGCACGCTGCTGACGCTCCTTGGACATGTCCTCGGTCACCGACTGGTCGACCAGGGGTGTGATCTCCTCCAACAAGGTGGACGCCAGCCTCTGCCCGTCGCCGGGGTGTGGTGTCACCTGAGCCGGGATCGCCAGCCAGAGGTCGCGGAACCGTGACACCTCGGGCCGGTCCATGAGGGCGAGCGCCAGGCCGGGACGGCCACCGGACACGATGGCCACACCCTCGGCGGTGTCGTGGTCCATCCCCCGCTGCTCGAGTGACCCGGCCAATGTCGCCAACGGCACCCTTCCCACGTGGACGGTGCGGCATCGTGAGGCCACCGTGGCCGGGAAGTCGTCTTCGGACTCTGCGACCAAGAGGAACACAACCGAGGCCGTCGGCTCCTCCAGTGTCTTGAGCAGGGCGTTGGCCGCCTGCTCGGTCATCGATCCCGCCTCGGGGAACAGAAATATCGACTTGTCGGACTCGACGGGGCGCAGAGACGCCCTGGTCACCACGGCGCGAGCCTGGTCGACACCGAGACTGGTGGCGCCCTCCGGCTCGACGACGGTCACGTCGGGATGAACCCAGGCCCGCACCAGACGGCACGAGCGGCACTCGATCTCGTGCCCGCCGCCTTCCGAGCAGAGCAGGGCGGCGGCAAAACGCACCGCAAGGGTCCCCTTGCCCACGGAGTCGGGCCCGGCGAAGAGATATGCCTGAGCCGGGGCGGCGACCTCCCGCCGCAGGAGGTCGACCACCCTCTCGTGCCCGATCACGCCCTCGAAGGAGTCGGTCATCGCTTCAAGAGCTCCATCACCTCGTCAACCAGATCGTCCACCTGTTCACGACCGTCGAGGAGAACGACCCGATCCGGCTCTGAGACGGCGAGATCCCGATATGCGCTCATCACTGCCTGCTGAAACTCGACGCTCTCGCTCCCGATCCGATCGGGCCGGTGCTGACGCTCCAGGGCGACTCCCGGATCCACCTCTATCACGAACACCCGCTCCGGCAAGACGCCACCGAGCGCCAGCTCGTTGATCTGGCGAACCCTGTCCTCGCCGAGGCCGCGTGCCCGGCCCTGGTAGGCAATCGACGAGTAATAGGTTCGATCACTTATGACCCACGCCCCACGCTCCAGTGCGGGAGCCACGACATCTCGCGCCAATTGCGCCCTCTGCGCTGCGAACAGGAGCACCTCCGCCCAGGGATCGACGTCTGAAGAGTCGAGAAGGAGGCCCCGGATGCTCTCCCCGAGCGGGGTCCCTCCCGGCTCCCGGACCTCGATCACCCTGTCTCCTGCGGCGCGAAGGCGGACCGCCAGTGCGGTGGACAATGTCGTCTTGCCGCTCCCATCGCCGCCTTCCAGCGCAATATATCGGTGGTTCCGAGACCTTTTTCCAGCCACTGGCGGCAACGGTAACGGTCTCCTGTGACACGAGTCGTATTGACATTGGGCGGTCGAATGAAGTCAACTCTCAACACCCATGCCTAAGACTCTCGTCATCGTCGAGTCCCCGACAAAGGCCAGAACCATCTCCGCCTTCCTCGGTTCGGACGTGGAGGTCGAGTCGTCGATGGGGCACATCCGCGACCTTCCCCGCTCCGCAGCAGAGATACCGGCTCGAGCGAAGGGGGAGGATTGGGCGCGGCTCGGGGTCAATGTGGAGAAGGGCTTCGAGCCCTTGTACGTCGTGCCCAAGGAACGGCGGGAGAGGGTCAAGAAGCTGAAGGAGATGCTGGCCGGGGTCGACGAGCTCTACCTGGCGACCGACGAAGACCGGGAAGGCGAGTCGATCGCATGGCATCTCACCGAGGCGCTCAAACCCAAGGTTCCCGTGCATCGAATGGTCTTCCACGAGATCACAAAGCACGCAATCGAAGAGGCTTTCGCCAACCCACGGGACCTGGATCAGCGTTTGGTCCAGGCCCAGGAGGCGCGCCGCATCCTCGATCGGCTCTATGGCTACGAGGTCTCCCCGGTCTTGTGGCGGAAGATCCAACAGGGATTGTCGGCGGGCCGCGTCCAGAGTGTTGCGGTGCGGATCGTCGTCGAGCGGGAGCGGGAGCGAATGGCATTCACCTCCGCCTCGTACTGGAGCCTGGAAGGGAGCTTCGCACCCGCCACCCACCTCGACCGGACATTCGAGGCGACCCTGCTCCAGGTCGACGAGAGGAGGGTCGCCGGCGGCAAGGACTTCGGGGCCGACGCCAAGCCCAAGGAAGGCATCCTCGTGCTCGATCAGGCTCAGGCCACCGGTCTCGCCGCAGGACTGCTCGACTCCCGTTTCGAAGTGCAATCGGTCGAGGAGAAGCCCTACAAGAGATCACCCTATCCACCGTTTCGCACCTCCACACTGCAGCAGGAGGCGAGCCGCAAGCTCCGCTTCTCCTCGTCACGAACGATGTCGGTTGCCCAGCGTCTCTACGAGAACGGGTACATCACTTACATGCGGACGGACTCCACTTCGTTGTCCGATGCCGCCGTGGCGTCGTCTCGCTCCCAAATCGGCAAGCTCTACGGTCAGGAATACCTCTCGCCAAAGCCACGGGTCTACGCCTCGAAGGTAAAAGGGGCGCAGGAGGCACATGAGGCGATACGACCCGCCGGAGACGAGACCTTTCAGACCCCGGAACAGGTGGCCACCGCCGTCGGGCCCGACGAGGCCCGTCTCTATGACCTGATCTGGAAGCGGACCATTGCCTCTCAGATGGCGGATGCCGTAGGAGTCAGCGTCTCGGCCCGCCTGGGAGCGGAGGCCACCGACGGGCGCAAAGCGGTGTTCGCCACCAGCGGCCGGACGATCACCTTCCCCGGATTCCTCCGCGCCTACGTGCAGGGATCGGACGATCCCGAATCAGAGCTCGACGACAAAGAGAAGATCCTGCCCCCGCTGGCCGAAGGTGACGCCCTGGCCGTGCAGCATCTCGAACCGACCGGGCACGAGACACGGCCCCCGGCCCGCTACACCGAGGCCTCCCTGGTTCAGAGGCTGGAGGAGCTGGGGGTGGGCCGCCCGTCCACCTACGCCTCGATCATGACCACGATCCAGGACCGCGGCTACGTATGGAAGAAGGGCAACGCCCTGGTGCCCACCTTCACCGCATTCGGTGTGGTGACACTGCTCGAGAAGCACTTCCCGAATCTCGTCGACTACAGCTTCACCGCCGCCATGGAGGACGACCTGGACCGGATTGCCGCCGGGGAGGAGCAGTCGGTCCCCTGGCTCACCGCCTTCTACTTCGGCGACGACGGGTTGAAGAGCAAGGTGGCCAGCCGTCTCGAGGAGATCGACCCCAGGGCCGTGGGCTCGATCCCGATCGGGGTCGACGAGTCGGGCACCGACGTGGTGGCCCGCATCGGGCGCTACGGCCCTTACGTGGAGATCGGCGATGAGAGAGCATCGATCCCTGAGGACCTCGCCCCGGACGAATTGACGGTGGACAAGGCCGTCGAGCTCGTCCAGACGCAAAACGTCGGTGACAAGATCTTCGGCACCGACCCCGAGACCGGTTTGGTCGTGCTCGGCAAGACCGGGCGCTTCGGTCCCTATGTCCAGCTCGGTGAGGTCGAGGAGGGGAGCAAGGAAAAGCCGAAGCGGGCGTCGCTGTTCAAGACCATGTCTCTCGACGAGTTGTCCCTGGACCGCGCCCTCGAGCTGCTGTCATTGCCGAGGACGGTGGGCACCGACCCGGACGGGGTGGAGATCGTGGCCCTCAACGGACGATACGGGCCGTACATACAACGCGGCGCCGACCGCAGGAGCCTGGAGAGCGAAGACCAGCTCTTCATCCTCACCGCCGACGAGGCGCTCCAGCTCCTCGCCGAGCCACCCAGGCGGAGGGGCCAGCGCGCCGCCGGGCCGCTCAAGGAGCTCGGCACCGATCCGGTCAGCGGGAAGCCGGTCACCGTCCGCACCGGCCGCTATGGCCCCTACGTCACCGATGGAGAGGTGAACGCCTCGCTCCGTCAAGGAGACTCGCCCGAGACGATCACCATCGAGCGGGCGGCGGAGTTGTTGGCCGCCCGCCGGGAACGGGTCGGGGGATGACCCCACTCCGCGCCGCTGGGGGAACGCAGGTCAGAGGACCGTGGCTGCCATCTCCGCCAGGGGTGAGCGCACCGTCTTCTCCAGGGTGACGTGGCCGAAGAGCGACGAGCCCTTGAACTTCTCAATCAGGGCGGCCATCCCGCCGAATGGGGAAATGTAGGGATTGTCGACCTGGGTCAGATCGCCGCAGAACACGACCTTCGAATCCCGGGCCATACGGGTGAGGATGACCTTCAGTGTGGGCAGCTCGAGGTTCTGCGCCTCGTCGATGATGACGAACTCGCCGGTGATCGACCTGCCCCGAAGGTAGGTCACGGCCGCCATCTCCAGCGCCCCGCGATCGATGAGCTCTTCGACAGCGTGCTTGGCGCCGTCCACGCCGGCGTCGGAGAAGAGAGCGAAGAGATTGTCGTGGACCGCCGCCATCCACGGCGCAAGCTTCTCGTTGAGGTCTCCGGGTAGGTAGCCGACTTCCTGACGACCAACCGCGATCAGGGGCCGATACACCGAGACCCTCCGATAGCGACCCTGCTCCAACACCTGTTCGAGAGCCGCGGCCAGGGCGAGAAACGTCTTCCCGGTGCCGGCCATCCCCATCAGCGAAACCGCCGGGATGTCAGGATCGAGCAGCTGATGGAGGGCCACTGTCTGGCGAACGTTCTTCGGCTCCGCCCCAAAAGCCCGGACATGAGTCGGGACTCTCTCCACGACCACCGATGGCTCTGCCTGGATCACTCGGGCGAGCGCCGAACGGGAAGCACCCGAGCGGAGGAGCACGAACTGGTTGACCATGGCCTCCACGTCCTCGAGGACGATCTTCCCCTCTTCGAACAGGCGGTCGATGGTCTCGCCGTCGCCCCGGTGCTCGACCAGACCCGACTGCAGCTGCTGGACCGGGACGGTGTCGGCTCGGTAGTCCTGGACAGGCACACCGAGCTGGGCCCCCTTGATCCGAAGCGAGGCGTCCTTGGTGACGAGGACGGCAGGCGAGTGCTCATGAAGATTGAGGCATGTGGCCAGGATCCGATGATCCGGGGTATGCGGATCAAGGACGGTGGGCAGCTTGTCCGAGACGATGCCGTTGAGCTCGATCCGAAGCGAGCCTCCCCCCGGCAGCCTCACCGCGTCTCGCAGACCTCCGGACTGCGAGGCGCCCAGATCCTCGAGGAGGCGAATTGCCGCCCTCGCATTGGCGCCGACCTCGTCCATCCGGGTCTTCTTCCGGTCCAGCTCCTCGACCACGACGAGGGGCAGCACCACGTCGTGCTCATCGAATCGGAGTGGGGATCGAGGGTCGGCGAGCAGGACACAGGTGTCGAGGACAAAAGTGGTGGGCACCTGTTGGATCTCCTTTGAGCTCGTCGCCAAGAGCCACAGCTTCCCGCTCTCCGCGACGGATTACAAGGATCGAGACGATCAGGTGTCGGGAGCCACCCCGAGAATCGGAAACGGTGCCGCCCCGGTCAACGACGTCGCCCGGCCCATTCCATGAACTCGCTCACCGGCTTGGTGTTCACAACCCGATCGCTGGTGACCCACCCTCGCTGGGCGTAGTTGACGCCGTAACCCATCCGCACCAGGTCGCTGGTGTGGTGGGAGTCGGTGTCGATGACGAAGTCCACGTCCCGAGCCATGGCCAGCCGTGCCACCTCCGCCGAAGCGTCGAGACGGTCGAGCGCCCCGTTGATCTCGAGGGCGACACCGGTCACTTCGAGAGCCTCCAGGACCACGTCGATGTCGAGGTCGACACCGGGTCGGCGCCCGATGTAGCGACCGCTCAGATGGCCGATGGCGTTCACCGACGGATCGTGGAGCGCGGCCAGGACGCGGGCAGTCTGTTGATCCTGCGAGAGGTCGAAGTGGGAGTGGATCGAGGCGACGCAGAAATCGAACTCGAGTCTGAAGGCGGGGTCGTAATCGAGACCCCCCTCGGGGCCGATGTTGAGCTCGCAGCCGAAGAGAAGTCGGATGTCCGGGTACCGCTCTTGGAGGCGCCGGATTCGGTCCCGATGCTCCAGCATCACCTCGGGCGGCGACCCGTTGATGGCAAGGTCCTCACCGTGATCGGTGAATGCCACGTACTCATAGCCGCGGGCAATGGCGGCCTCGACCATCTCCTCGAGAGTCGACCTCCCGTCACCCGATCGGTCAGAGTGATAGTGAAGATCGCCTTTGATCTGGGAAAGCTGCACCAGTGCCGGCAGGGTCCCCGCAGCTGCGGCTTCCACCTCACCACTCCCCTCGCGCAAAGGCGGCGGGACCGGTTCCATGCCCAGGGCCCGGTAGATGCCCTCCTCGGTCTTGGAGGCCACCACCTTCTTCTCCTCGAACAGCCCGTACTCGCTGAGGAGCCACCCCCGGTCGAGGGCACGCTGGCGAAGTGCGATGTTGTGAGCCTTCGACCCGGTGAAGTAGAGAAGAGCCGACCCCAGCTGGTCGGGCTCCACGGTGCGCACGTCGACCTGCATGCCCTCCCGTGTGAGGAACGAGGTCTTGGTGGTGCCCGAGCCGATCACCTCGCCTGCCTCGGGCAAACCGACCACGAACTCGGAGACCGCAGACGGGTCGCTGGTGGCCACCACGATGTCGATGTCGCCCACGGTGTCCGAGAAGCGACGTATCGAGCCACAGGGCACCGCGGCCTCCACCGGGCCCAGATCCGAGATCCGCGCCGCCAGGGACCGGGCCAGGGGAAGCGCCTCGACGAGCGGAGTCCGGCGATCCTTGCCATGGAGCCCGAGCCGCTCGATCGCCTTGGCGATCTTCTCCTCCGAGGTCTTGCCCAGACCCGGAAGCTCGCGGAGCTGTTCGGCCGCGATCGCCTTGCGAAGCCCTTCGATGTCCTCGACTCCGAGCTCGGCCCGGATCAGCTTCAAGGTCTTGGGGCCGAGACCGGGGATCTTGGTCAGCTCGACGAAGGCCGGGGGGTACTTCTCGCGCAGGGTCGCCAGCTTGGACACCGAGCCGGTGGTCATGAATTCGAGGATTTTGTCCGCGGTGGAGGCGCCGACGCCCTTGATCTCGGTCAGCGCCTTCTTGTCGAGCCCGGTCAGCTCCCCGGCATATCCCTCGATGCCGTGCAACGCGTTCTCGTATGCACGCACCCGGAACGCCTGGGGGCTCCCTTCGTCGAGCGCGGTCAGCTTGGCCAGCTCCGCCAGCATGCGCAGTACCTCGAGACGGGTGACCATCGGTCGGAGCCTATATCCGGTGCTCAGTCGTCGGCGATGGCGGCCAAGGCCCCTTCCGTGACCTCGACGAGCACCTCGGGCGAGAGCTCGAGTTGGATGCCTCTCTGCCCTCCGGAGACGGCGATCGTCTCGAATCCGGCGGCCGATCGGTCGAGTATCAGCCTCAGCTTGTGGCGCGGTCCGAACGGGCTGATGCCCCCGGTCACATACCCGGTGACCCGTTCGGCGGTCTCCGGCGATGCCAGCGAGCATCGCTTGCCCCCGACGGCACGGGCCAGCTTCTTGGTGGAGAGTCTTCGTTCGACCGGGATCACCGCCAGCACCGGATCGCCGTCGACTTCGGCCACGAGCGTCTTGAAGACACGGTTCCCCGGCATTCCGATGGCGGCGGCGACCGCTTCGCCATAACCCTCCCCGACCTTCTCGGCCACGTCGTACCCATAAACCCGATATGCCGCCCCGGCACGGTCGAGAGCGTCGGTGGCCCTGGTCGCCCTACCCGCCATCACCATCGCTCCATGAGATGCTCGCGGCCTGACGGCGGGTCGTAGGGCTCGGGCCAGAAGTCGGTGACCGTGGTGATGAGGCCAGCGTCGAACGTGAAAAATGCGATGCCATCCGCCGGCTCGTCATCGCCCACGTTCCAGATGAACCAGGCGACACCGTTCTCATCGTCGGCGATGGCGACTCGAAGGCTCAGATGCCAATCGCCGGGAAACTCCTCGTTGAAGCGCAAGTAACGATCCCTGTCGCTGATCCGCTCCCGGGTCTGGGGTATCTCGTAGACCACGTCGGGGTGGAGCAGAGCCGACCAGGCTTCCCAGTCGCGGTTGTCGAGAGTCTCGACAAAACGTGAGATCAGGTCATGGTTGTCGGCCATGGGCCGACGCTAACCCAACCGCGCCTCACCTACCGAGCCAAGCGCGAGGGTCGAACTCGGCCCGCGCGCTCTTCCCGACCAACACCATCCCGAACAATGGGACGTCAGCCGTCATCGACACCGTCACCACCACCACCCTCGACCGCAGCGTGCCGTCGACCGGGCAGCCACAACTCACCAGTGTGGCCCCGTTTCGGGAGGCGTATTCGCCGGCGAGCGACCGAGGCGACCCGGTGCCCGCCGGAGGGTAGGTGGCCACGGCGGCGGCAAGAGCCGCCGCCTCGGCGGCGCCGGCCGCCTTCTCCCTGGCATCGAATAGGACGCCCAGAGCCGCTGCGGCCATGCCGATCGTGGCGACGAGGGCGCACATGGCGATCATGAGGATCGTCATCGCGCCCCGATCGTCGTTCACCGCTCGGTTCGCATCGTCGTCCGAGCCGACAGGTTGACACCCAGGTCTGCGGGGAACGGTCGCCCCAGCAGGTAGTGGATCGAGACCGAGACCACCGCCGCCGCCCCCGCCCGCGACGGTCGCTCGACCGACACCCGAGCTCGGTCACGCATCGCAGGCGGAAGGGAGGCGAGGACGGCTTCGACCGCTTTGGCGGGATCCGGCGTGGTCGCGGCCACCCGCGCCCCGTCCCGGACTGCGCTCTGCAACTCGAGATGCGCTCGCGCCACGCTCACGAGCTGGATCGCTGCCACCACGACCAGGATCATGATGGGCAGCACGAGGAAGAGCTCCACGGTCACCGAGCCCCGGTCCTGTCTCAGAACCGGCCGGCCACCCAATCGATCACCTTGCCGAACAGGCTTCCGAGGAGGCCACCGCCGCTTCCCGACTGCAGCCACTTCAGGGCTATCACCGCAAGGGCGGTCGCGGCCAGGATCACGAGGAAGTATTCGACCGTGCCCTGCCCGCGGTCGTCCCGTGTGGCAAGCCAGGTGAGTATTCGAGCCATGTGCTTTCTCCTTTTTCTCCGGTTGCCGACCGGACGCGGGGAGAAGTGCGGATCTCATGACAGTGGCGCCGCAAGGTCCTCGAACATACGGAGCATCGATGGCGCATAGAAGAGAAGGACCAACCCCGGGAGCATCAGCAGGGTCATCGGGATCATCAGCCGCACCGGCAGTGTCCGGGCCCGTGCGACACGTCTCGCTTTCTCCGCGCCGATGTCGGCCTCGATCATCGCCCGGACCGTGTCGGCCAGGGGGGCGCCCGACTTCTGGGCTCGGGCGAGTTGGGAGACGACCCCCCTCAACTCCCCGTCGACGGCCGTCACGGCATCGGTCAGGCCAGAGATGGTGGCAACCCTGGTCGCCAGGCCAAGGTCGGCATGATCGGGGAACATCCGGGCCACAGCCTGGAGAGACCCCAGCGCAGAGCGCCCGGACCTCAGCTCAACCAGCAACATGAGGAGGATCGGTCTCATCGGCCCTTGGCGCGGCCGCAGACGTCGCCGCAGCAGCATCAGGCCGTACACACCCAGTCCTCCGAGGGCTCCCGGCGCACCGGCAACGGCAAGTCCCAACGATGCGACGACCAAGACCTTCATCTGGCGCTCCGCAGGATCATTGCAGTAGCCACCAGGCCGGTCAGGGTGAGCCCGATTCCGGCCAGGGCCGCCGCCCGTTGTGCCGGCTGGGCCAGGTAGCCGTCAAGACCGTGGCCGGCGGTCAGGAGGATGGCGATCGACGGCCCGATCAGAAGCACCACTCCGGTCGCCTTGGCGGGAGCAGAGGCCGTCGCTACCTCGTGAGCCACATCCACCTGGGCCAGGGCCAGACTGCCCATCTCGTCGAAGAGGGCAGCGGGAGCAACACCCATCCCGTCAGTCCGGGTGAGAAGCGCATTCAGCTCATCCCCGATCTCGGCGAACTCCTCACGAGCGGCCTCGGCGACGTCGCTCACCGACGCTCCCGATTCGAAGAGCTCGACCAGCCTCGTGGCGTCGACCGACCGGGCGGCAGAGTCCAAGGCGGCGCGGAATGTGGCTCCGGCCCGTAGCTCGGTTGCGATCGCGTCGCAGAACCGTGGCGCTCGCGATGAGACATCGGGTCGCTCCCTCCAGCAGTGGTATCCCACGAGGAGTGCGGTGGGCAACGGCAGTGCCAGGGCCAGGGCGAGGAGACCCAGACGGCGCCAATCGGCGCCGAGGGCGAGACCGGCTGCGATCGAGGCCCAGATCACGGTTCCCCGTCGATCCCGCCCGGCCCGACGGAGGCGATCTCACTGATCCGTCTCGCCGGCCCCACCCTCTCCATCTGCACGATGAGTTGCACCGCGGCCAGGAGCTGTCTCCGCACCGCGACCTCGGCGGTGTCGCCGGCCGATAGGGCAAGGGTCTCGAGCCGCCATATCGCCTCTTGCGGCGAGTTGGCGTGCACCGTCGACATCGAGCCGCGATGTCCGGTGTTCAACGCCCAGACCAGGTCCATCGCCTCGGGACCCCTGACCTCACCGACGATGATGCGATCGGGTCGGAGACGGAGCGCCGACCGCAATAGCTGGCGGATCGTGATCTCCCCGACACCTTCTGCATTGGCGGGATGCGCCTCGAGCCGGACTCTGTGCCCGGGGATTCTCAGTTCGGCGGCGTCCTCGATGGACACGACTCGCTCGCCGTCGGGGATGAGGCGGGCGAGAAGATTGAGCAGGGTCGTCTTCCCGGACCCGGTGCCCCCGCTGACGAGAATCGTCTTGCGATCGGCGACCGCCCGGGACAGCTGCTCGATCTCGGCCGAGGTGGCGCTCCCCGACTCCTCGAATTGATCGAGGGAGGTGACGGCTTGAGTGAAACGACGGATGGCGATGATCGGATGGTCGACCGCCGCAGGTGGCACCACGACGTGGATCCGGCTCCCGTCGGCCAGTCGGGCGTCGACCAGCGGCGACGATCGGTCGACCCGAAGCCCGAGGGGGGCGATGACACGCTCCACCGCGGCGTACAAGTCTGCATCGCCGGCGAAGGCCCCGTCGACACGGGTCAACTCGCCGCCACGATCCACCCAGATCTCGGCCGGCCCGTTGACCAGGATGTCGGTGACTCCCGGATCGTCGAGGAGGGTCTGTAGAGGACCGAGCCCGAGGATTCGATCAGTCACGTCCGCCGCCCATTGTGAGGCGCGACGAGGTGATGCGATGGACAGCAGCCGCTCGGCTTCGTCGGTGACGTCGGGCCTGCGGAGGGGGACTCGCCCCGACGCGATTTCCCCTACCACCCGGTCGATCACGCCCATGGCATCTTCCAGACCGGGCCCCAGGCCCTGACCCACTTCGCCCGTCCGGCGGTTCGACCCGAGAGCATGCGGCGGGCCAGTGAGCTTCGCAGCCGGGGCAAGATCGGCCCCGGGCCCGAGGGCCGCACTCCGGATCCCATCGGTTGCCAAACGGCCGGTGTCGTCTCCTCGCAATTGAGCATTCCGGGGAGAAGGGCCCTGACCGGCACCGTCGGTCCCTCCCATTGTCCCGGGGGGCAACGCACTATCAATGCGGGCCAGTTCGCTGCGAGGAGGTCTATGACGGCGCGGCAATCCGAGGCGTGAAGGGGGCCCGATCCGATCAAGGCGACCCCGGTCCGTCCCGGGCTCAACTCGGATAGCGCCGGGCCGTCGGCTGCGATGTCGGACAGGGTTCGGTCGGAACTCAGGTCACGGCACAGGTCGACGACGAGCGCCGTCCCCGCTGTCTGAGCCAGGCCCAGAGCGGCGAGGAAGGAGAGCACCGGATCCTTGGACTCGACGCCGAGAACCCCGAAACCCCCTGGATGTCTCCCCATCCCCACCATGGCCTCGAA
>JBOGEU010000386.1:0-2336 GCA_050741995.1 Acidimicrobiia bacterium
CGACTGAGTCGTGTGGAGGCGCGTTTCATGGATCTGTGCAGATGATGGTGGATCGGGGGCGGCCCCGGGGGTCAATTGTCGAGTTTGTCCCTCGCCTCGCTCGCTGCGTCCTCCACTGTATCCGCCGCATCGGCGATCGCATCTTTGGCGGTTTGCCCGGCATCGGAGGCGGTCTCCTTGACATCGCCCATGGCCGATTCTGCCTTGCCGGCCACTTCCGACGAAGCGCCCCTCATCTCCTCGATCTTGGACCCGGCCCTGTCCGCCGCGTCCTGGGCGAAGTCCTTTGTCTTGTCCACCAGCTCGGAGCCCTGCTCTTTCGCCTTCTCGACGTACGGCTGTGCCTTCTCGGCCAGCTCGGAGCCCTGCTCCTTGGCCTTCTCGACGTACGGCTGTGCCTTCTCGGCCAGCTCGGAGCCCTGCTCCTTGGCCTTACCGAACCACCCCTTGAGAGTGTCCATGAAACCCATTGTGATCCTTTCGGCTCGTTGGCCCCATCGTAGGTGGCGCGTGTGGTGTGCGTGAGAGCCGATGATCCCGCCCGCCCCGATCCTCCGGGCTCGCGTTGGCTGCCGTCACCGGTATTTTGGGCGTCGTGTCTGACCACAGAGCCGATCGGCGCCGTCTATGGCGACGATTCCTGGTGATCTTCGGGTTGCTCACCGCCGGGGTGGCTGCTCCCATCCTCGATCTCTATGGCAAGAATCCGTCGGTTTTCGTCGCCAACCGCAGCTCACCGGGGCAAATCGTCCTGTTTGCCATCCTGGTCACCTTCGCCATCCCCCTGGTCGCCCTGGTCGTCTTGATGCTCACCGAGCGGATCGGGGGCCACACCGCCGACATCGCCTACTACGTGATGGTGGCCCTCGGCGCTGCGGCCACCGGCATGGCGATCAGTCGGCAGGTCGTGCCCGACGACACCCTGGGCGCCGTCGCCCTGGCCCTCGGGGTCACCGCGGTGGTCATCGTCCTCCGTCGCAAGATCGAACCGGGGCTTCTCTTCTTCTCGCTCCTCGGACCTGCGGTGCTCGTCCTCTTTCTCATGATCTCCCCCACCTCCCGGCTGCTGGCCGAGCCCGGAGAAGGCACCCAGGCCACCGACCACATCGGGAACCCGGCACCCATCGTCTTCATCCAACTCGACGAGCTGCCCCTTGCCTCGCTCATGAGGGAGGACGGGACGATCAACGCCACTCTCTTCCCGAACTTCGCACGGCTCGCGGAAACCGGCACCTGGTACCGCAACGCCCTGTCCAACTCGATCTCGACCACTCAGAGCGTCCCGGCGATCCTCACCGGCCGCTTGGGTGACAGCGATGACAGCCCGTCACTGATCGACCACCCGGAGAACCTGTTCACCCTTCTCGGTGAGGGGTACGAGATGCATGTCGTCGAATGGCTCACCGACATGTGCCCCATCGAGCTTTGCAAGGACTACGCCGGCAGGGGCCCCGCCCGCTTTGGCTCCCTGCTCGCCGATGTCGGGGTCGTCTACGGCCATCTCTCCCTCCCCGAGTCGGCACGGGCCGGACTGCCGAGCATCGACGGCAGCTGGAAGGGATTTCTCGGCCAGGCGGAGAGCCGGGCGTCGGCCCCTGTCGACGTGGGCGACCTCCAGGTTCCAAAGGCCGGGGTCCGAAGCCGGTGGATCGACTGGATGCAGCGCGTCATCGACGGGATCGCGTCGAATCCCCCTCCCACACTGAGCTTCGCTCACCTCGAGGCGCCGCACATCCCTTGGAGGATCAACCCTTCGGGGAGCCACTACCAGCGACCGGAGCAGTACGACGAGGTCGACGGCGTGGAGGCAGGCGGTCATTGGGTCGAGCGGGCCGATCTCCCCCGTCTCGGCTTCCAGCGTCACCTGTACCAACTCGGGTTCGTCGACAACAGGTTGGGGGCTCTGTTCGAGCGGATGGATGAGGCCGGCGTCTGGGACGAGTCGCTGGTGGTCGTCCTCTCCGACCACGGGGCGTCGTTCGTCCCGGGTGAGCATCGTCGCTGGCCCACCGAGACCAATCTCGCCGATCTCTACCGGATTCCCCTCTTCGTCAAGGCGCCCGGCCAGACCCAGGGCGCCGTCGTCGACGACCCCGCCTTCGCCATCGACGTCCTCCCCACCATCGTCGACGTGCTCGACATCACGACCGATTGGGCCTTCGACGGGCAGTCGCTGTCGACCATCGAGGGCACCGACCGCCCGCATCGGCCGATCTTCTACTGCTGTGAGGACTCCGCGGCCGGCACCGACCTCGACGAGTTGTACGATCAGGTTCGGCGCAACCATGATTGGGTCCCCAACCAGGACAGCTGGGTCGGGGTGGCGGGGGCGGGCC
>JBOGEU010000387.1:0-2141 GCA_050741995.1 Acidimicrobiia bacterium
AGTAGCTGAACGCCGGGCTTGGGTTTACCTCGAGGCAGTAGACGTCACCGTCCTCGT
Source organism: Acidimicrobiia bacterium (assembly GCA_050741995.1). Lineage (GTDB taxonomy): Bacteria > Actinomycetota > Acidimicrobiia > Spongiisociales > ZC4RG35 > JARDZU01. The sequence continues at coordinate 58 of JBOGEU010000387.1, forward strand.
CGATCATGAGGTCGATCCCCGCCACTGGCAGACCGAGATCGGCGGCAAGTGCCACCGCCCTCCGCTCAACCTCGTCAGGTGCCTGGATCGGGCTCAGCCGCGCTTCGCCACCATTTCCGCTCGCATAGCGATAGTCGGTGCCGTTCGACTCGATCGCTGTGGCGAACACCTCATGACCAACCACGTGTAAACGAACGTCGAGGCCTTGGACCAGGGCCTGGAACTGGGTGGGGCATGAGCGGATCGCTTCCAACCGGGAATCGTCCTCGTCGGAGAACTCGGTGACGATCGAGCGGAGACCGGAGACCGACTTGTAGATGATGCGGCCGTGGTGTCGTCGGAATGTCCGGACCGCCTCGGGATCATTGGTGACCAGGGTCTCGGGTGTCTTGAAGCCGTGAGCCTTTATCAGCTGTGCCTGATAGGGCTTGGAGCCGTTCGATCCCATCGACCCGTACCGGTTCACCACCCGCGCCGGCGTGATCTCCAGCCAGCGAGTCAGTGCATCGTGGAGCTGGCGGCAGCCGAGACGGGACGGCGAACCCTCGGGTTCGTCGCTCAGCTCGGGGAGGAGGCGATCGTCCATGAGACGTGCATAGGCCGCGGTGAACGAGCTCAAATCATGGCGCTCGCCGTTGAGCGCCATCCACCCGTCGACCTTGCCGGCAACGATGTCGTACTCGAGCCGGTACTCGGCGAACCGCCGCTGGTTGAAGATCACGAACGGAGCGCCGAGCTCGGTCAGCTGTTGAGCCACCATCGCCAGGGGTGTCTCCGACGGTATACCGCAGACCAAGATCATGTTGCCCCTGCCCCCAGGGCATAGCCGATCGCGTCGATGACGGCCTCACCGACGGCTTGGAGGGAAGGCTGCGGGGTTACCCCTGCCAAGACCAAGTCACCTTCCCCGTCCATTACGAACTCGATGCCGAGGAGTGGTGTCTCCGCCAGGTCGGCCAAGCCAAGGGCGGCTTGTCTCATCTCTTCCCCCAGTCCGTTGTCGACGATCCCCCCGGCGACGGTGATCGCGGTCAAGCCTTCACGTTCGGCGCCCAACCGGAGAGGCTCGAGACCGGAGTCACTCGATGGCACGGGCATGTGATGGAGCCCGACCTGTGCCGCCAGGTATGCCCACTCCGAGCGGGGACGCCAGGCACCGGCCAATCCGCGGGCCGAAGGGGGGTTGAGGATCGGGGCCCGAACCGACGTCAGCCAGCTCATGAAGAAGGCGTTGAGCTCGTGAAGGACAGACTCGCGGTCAGAGTCGACGATGTCGATCGCATGAGCCTGTGTGATGTACCCAATCCGGTTGACGACCCCCGCGACCTGCTCACTCCTGATGGTGGTCCCGTCGGCGAGTCGAACCGTGAAGCCGGCCCCGTCCTCTCCGATGGTGTGAGCCCAAGTGGCTCCCTCGACCAGGTCGTCGGTGGTCAGGTGGAGGATGGGATCCAGACCCCTGGCTTGGAGCCCGTGAGTCAGCCAGGCTCCGTCCGGGTCGGTGGCCTCGGTGAGAACCAGCCAGACTCGCGACTGGTCGGCCAGGCCGGGCTCAGTACTGCTCGTTGCGTAGGGCACCCTTGCCCAGATCCGGTCGAAGGCCCGGGGGGATGAAATGAAAGCCGGTGCCCGGTGGTGAGCCACGGGGCGGCGCCCATGATCGGCCGCCCGGGTCCACGGTGAAACCGCCGGGCGGCATGTCGATAGCCATTTCCTTGTCTTTTTGGTCCTTTGAGTCCTTGTTCTCCTTGATCTCCTTCATTTCCTTCTGCTCGTTCTTGTTCTCTTTCCACTCGTCCTTGTCTTTGATCCCGGCCTTGGGGTCATAGACCTCGGGCCAAGGCTTGTCGAAGAAGTTCTTTGAGGGCGTGGCCCAGGGATCGGGCCATCCGGTTCCGAGCGAGGCGGCGCCGGCCATGGGCCCGGCCCGGTATTCCGGCGGTCTGAAATCGGGCGGCAGGTCGAAGCCCTCTCCCTGTGCCCCCTTCTCCACATGGCCCTTCTCACGAGCGAAACGCTTGATGGGGCCTTCCCACTCGAGCTTTTCCAGCTTCTCCTTCTCGAACTTCTCCTTCTCCGGCTTC
>JBOGEU010000388.1:0-5898 GCA_050741995.1 Acidimicrobiia bacterium
CCCTCGGGGGCCGCGATCTCGGCGAAGACAGCAGGATTTCCGCCCTCTACCACCAAGAGTTGCGCGTTCTGGTATCCGGACCCATCGAGGATCCCGACGATCTTCTCCGCTGCATGGCGGACCTTCGCCTTGTCGTATCCGGGAGCGCTGACCGAGGGGAGACGGATCAAGTCGCCGAGCAGCCCGGTGAGACGGGGCATGTCAGCGGCCACCTTGGATCGGAGATCGTCGTTCATGGCGGCGAGCGTAACCCGAAGTTCGCGCCCAGCCCCCGGCATCGGCCAATATGGGGACGGTGATCTCGTTCCGACTCCTCGGAATCCCGGTGACGGTTCGCCCGTCATTCCTGTTGATTGCCGCCCTTCTCGGGTTCTCGAGCGGGCGCCGCCTCGCTCTCGTCGCAGCATGGGTGGGCGTGGTCTTCGTTTCGATCCTGTTCCATGAGCTCGGTCATGCGCTCACCGCCCGCTCCTTCGGGGCCGAGGTCGAAATCGAGCTGAACGCGATCGGTGGCCTGACCAGCTGGTCGGGTGCGGAGGAAAGGCTCGGGCCGGGGCGACGGGCCGCCGTGGCCGCGGCCGGGTCGGGGGTGGGTGTGATGTTCGGAGGGCTGGTCTGGCTCGTTGCCGCCCTCACCGGCCCTTTCTCCGACGTGGCCGGCTTCGTAGTCAACAACTTGATATGGGTCAACGTGTTCTGGGGCCTGCTCAATTGGGTCCCGATCAGGCCTCTCGACGGTGGCCATCTCCTGACCTCGCTGTTGCAGAAGGTGGCGCCGGCCAACGCCGGGCGGATCGCCAACGTCGTGTTCTTCGTCACCGCGGTAGCAGCCCTTGCGGCCGCCCTGTGGTTCAGGTTGTTCCTGGTTGCGCTGCTCGCCGGGTGGCTGGTGATCGGTGAGCTGACCAGAGGTAGGCCGAGACGTCCTCCGACGCCGATCCCTCGAATGAGCTTCGACCCACCGGAGCCGGAAGTCGAGGGGGAGCCCGATGACGACCCCAGGCCGCTCTCGCCTCCACCCTCCTCCTGACGGTCGACGCCCGACGTCACGGTGATGTCTCGGCATTAAGATACACCGGACCCTGTACGCCGGATCGAGGTGAGTCGGATGCCCTTGACGACAATGAGCACGCATGAGCGGGTTGAGGCCGGTCGACCATGACGGTCCCGTCCGGGGCGATCGATTGTCATCTGCACCATTCGCCCGATGTGCTCGATCGCAAGCAATGGGCCTTCGAATATGCCGGGGCGGCGGCAGCGGCGGGCATGGGCGGCTTCGTCCTCAAGTCGCATCACGCCAATACCGCGGGTGTGGCCCGACAGGTCGACCGTCTCGTGCCAGGAGTCCGGGTCATGGGTGGGGTGGCCCTCAATGCCGCGGTCGGCGGCCTCAACCCGAGCGCGGTTCGCATGGCAGGGCAGTTCGGTGCCCGTATGCTCTGGATGCCCACGACGTCCGCTGCGAATCACGTCAAGTACCTGACCTCGTCGGCGACGATGAATGCCTTGCGCTCGGACAGCGGTGACGAGCCGCTGACCATCCTCGATGACGACGGCTCGGTGCTGCCGGTCGTCGGGGAGATCCTGGCCGAGGCCAAGGCGGCGAACATGGGCCTGGCCACCGGTCATCTCTCGCCGGACGAGACCATCAAGCTGATCGAATACGCCCACCGCGGCGGCTACCCGATGAACCGCATCGTGGTGACCCATGCCGACATGCCGTTCACATATGTCGAAGACGATGTCCAGGGCTATTTCGCCGGGCTCGGGGTGCTCGTCGAGCGTCTCTACATGCTGGTGCTCTCCTTCCACAAAGAGGCGTCACCCGATGCCCTCGAGCCGGGCACGCCCTATTCGGGCGAGTCCTTCTACATGTCCGACGCCGGGCTCGAGGCGATGTTTCGCCGCATCCGGGACATGGGTGTCGCCCACTCCATGTTCTCCAGCGACCTGGGCCAGGCCGGCAACCCGCTGCCGATCGAGGCCATGGGCCGCGCTTGCGACCTGCTCCGGGCGGCGGGGTTCACCGAGGAGGAGTTGACGATCATGGCGGTCGACTCGCCGACCACCTTCCTGGGCCTGTGACTCGATGTCGGGCCTCGGGGAGAACGGAGGGAGGGACGGGATGGAAGACCTCAGACTGAGCATCGCCTGTGGCGACTACGACCGGACCCGGCCGCTGATAACGGGCGAGGTGACGCCGAAAGGGATCGAGTTCTCGTGGACGTCGCCCCGAATCGAGGACACCATCGCCGGCATGCTGCGCGAAGAGGCGTTCGACGTCGCCGAGATGTCGTTGTCGGCCACGGCCATCGCCGTCAACCGAGGCGAGCCGGCATTGGTCGCCATCCCGGTGTTCCCCTCGCGGTTCTTTCGCCACTCGTCCGTCTTCGCCCACACCGGCTCGGGAATCACCTCCTTCGACGAGCTGGCAGGGAAGAAGGTGGGCATGTCCAACTATCACCGCATGGCGGCCGCCATATGGTTCAAGGGCATCCTGTCGAGCGATCACGGCATCGAGCCCGAGGACATCGACTGGTATGTGGCAGACACACCGCCCCATGGAGAGAAGGACCGGATCCGAGTCGATCCACCCTCGAACGTCGGGATCACTTCGATCCCGGCCGGTGCCAGCCTCGACGACATGTTGGAAGCCGGGGAGATCGATGCCCTGCTCGCGGTGAGGCTCCCCGAGCCTTATCGCCGGGGATCACCGAATGTGCGTCGCCTGCACGACGACCCGATGCAGGTCGAGCTCGATTACCACCGACGGACCGGGATCTTCCCGATCATGCATGTCCTCGTGGTCAAGAGGGAGGTCTTCGACGCCAACCCGTGGATCGGAAACTCCTTGTGCGATGCGTTCGAGTCGGCTCGCCTGACGGCCGATCGAGCAGGCGACGACATCGGAGAGGCTCGCCACGCCCTCGCCTGGTGGCTGATATACCGCGAGCGGGAGCGTGAGCTCTTGGGTGACGCCTGGGCCCACGGCATCGAGCCGAATCGCGCCACGCTGTCGATGTTCCTCAGGTACTGCTTCGAGCAAGGGCTGACCGACCACACGATGACCCCCGAGGAGCTCTTCGCCGACTGTCTTTGGAGCCCCGGCGGCTGAAATACCCGAGGCCCGCTCGGCTCAGGTTCGATCCGGTGCCGGTCTCACTGCGATGCCGGTGATCTCGACGAGCATCTCCGGCAACGCCAGCCCCGACACCTCGACCATGGTCGAGCTCGGGTACGGGGCCCGAAAGTACCGGCGCCGGACTTCGTGGATGGCGGCGAATTCCCGCATGTCACGTACGTAGAGCGTCACCGCCGCCACATCGTCGAGGGTGGCTCCTGCTTCCGCGAGCAGGATGACGAGATTGTCCAGGCACCGTTCGGTCTGGGCCTTGATGTCACCGGCGCCGAAGACCGAGCCGTCCTTGTTTCTCGACGTCACCCCGGACAGGAACAACAGCGAGCCTTCCATCGGGACTTCGACAGCCTGGGAGAAGACCCCTGCCGGCTCACTGAGTCGGTCCGATTTGATTTCGCGTTTGGGCATGATCCTCCTCCTCTGACCGGCATCGGTGGGATGTCTCAGCATTAAGATACCCTCCGGTTTCCGACGAGAGGAGCGAGAGACATGGCGACCCACTTGGAAGAGGTGTTCCGCACCCAGGACATCGCAGCAATGGTCGGGGTGGCCACCGACGTCGTCGACATACCTTCGGAGACCGGGTTCGAGGGGCCGATAGGTGACTATGTGGCCGGCAGGTTTGCCGAGTTGGGGTGTCGGGTGACGCTCCAGGAGGTCGAGGAGGGGCGTAACAACGTCATCGCCAGGTGGGGTGGTCAGAAGCCGGGCCCCACCCTCATGTTCCTGGCTCATTTCGACACCACGACCAATCCCGGGGAGGACCTGCCCCGGGGGTATCAGCCTCATGCCATCGTCGAAGACGACTGGATCTACGGTCTCGGCATATCCAACATGAAATGCGCCTTTGCCGGGTTCTGGTCCGCGTTGCAGATGCTCAACGATGCCGAGGTGGAACTACCCGGTGAGATCCTGATGTGCGGCGTGGTCGGGGAGATCGAGAAGGCACCGGTGGACATCTGGCAGGGCAAGCGCTACCGGGGAGGAGGCGCCGGTGCCCGCTCCTTGATGAACCACGGCGTCACCGCCGACTTCTGCATCAACGGGGAGCCGACGGCGCTGCGCCTCCAGACCGGGAATGCCGGCTATCTCTTCATCCGGATCGGGATCAAGGGATCGCCCCAGCACACCTACGCCAAGGACCGCTCGATCGACCCCTTCCCCAAGGCGTTCCATGTCCACCAGGCGCTGATGGAGTGGGAATCGACTTATCAGGGCCTCCATCCCCATCCTCTGATGAAGCCGCTGATCAGCGTGGGTGGCATCTACGGCGGATATCCGTTCAAGCCGTCGATCACGGCACCGTTCTGCAACCTCTATGTGCATGTCAACACCGTCCCCGGGCAGTCGATCCGGGGCACCAAGCACGAGATCGAGGAGTTGCTCCGAAGGCTCCAAGAGGAGGATCCCGAGCTGGAGACATCGGTCGACATCTACCTCGCCTCCAACGGGTACGAGATAGAGGACAGCCACCCGGCCGCCACGGCGATGGCCGAGGCACATCGGGCCGTTTTCGGCGAGGAGGTGCCGAGACCCAACCCGGAGCGCTACTCGGTGTCGTCGGACAACTCGCCACTGTTCGAGTTCGGCATACCCGGCATCACCTACGGGGCGGGGGGGATCAACCTCTCGGGGGAGTACTCGATGTACGAGCCGGGCATCGGCGAGGTGGTGAAGATCGACAACCTGGCAGCTTGCTCCCGCGTCTACGCCGCTGCCGCCATCCGACTCCTGTCAGGCGGGGAGGGCTGAGCGGGTCACGACCGAAGACGGAGATCGCGGCGCAGGATCTTCCCCGTCGGCGTCTTGGGCAACGCGTCGAGGAACTCGATTCGCTTTGGTGCCTTGAATGGGGCGATCTGGTCCCGGGCGTGAGCGATCAGCGCTTCGGCCAGCTCGGGCCCGGGCTCGTAACCGGGCTGGAGGGCGACGTAGGCCGTGACGACCTGGCCAATCCGGTCATCCGGATGGCCGACCACGGCCGCCTCGAGCACCGAGGGGTGATCGACCAGTGTGTCCTCGACCTCCTTCGGTGAGATCAGGTAGCCCCGGCTGGTGATCAGGTCGTCCGATCGGGACACGTACCAGAAGTTCCCCTCTTCGTCGACGCGGGCGAGGTCCCCGGTCAGATACCAACCGTCGCGATGTGTGCTCTCCCACTTCTCCGGCATACCCAGGTAGTCGTAGAACAGCGCCGGGTTGTCGTCCCGGATCGCCAGCTCCCCGATCACGCCGACGATCTCCCTGCCATCATCCCCCAAGACCGCGACCTGATAGCCGGGGAGGGGCCTTCCCACCGACCCGGGCACGATCCCACCTTCCGGGGTGTTGGCGCAGAACATCGAGGTCTCGCCCTGTCCGATGTGATCGAGGACATGGACCCCGATCCTCGCCTTCCACTCGAAGTAGGTATTGGTTGTGAGCGGCTCGCCGGCGCTGGTGCAGAACCGCAACGAGGAGATTTCGGTTCCGTCCTCGATCCCGCGGTGAGAGAGCACCGCCCGATAGAAGGTGGGAACGGCGGCGAGGATGGTGACCCGGTAGCGCTCCACCCACTCCAGGACATTCTCCGGCCGGACCATCCCCCGAGAGGCAACGATCGAGGCGCCCTCGCAGAGGGGAAAGAGGAACCCACAACCCAACGAGTACGACCAGGACGGGTCGTGGGGCTGGAGCACCACGTCTGTTGGGTCGAGCCCCATTCCGATCTTGCCGCAGGGATCGCCGGCGGCCAGGTTGAAGCCGCGATGGGCATGGGC
>JBOGEU010000389.1:0-1085 GCA_050741995.1 Acidimicrobiia bacterium
ACGTCGTACCAACGCCGCGTCGTCGGAGATCCAGTAGCTAGAAGCTTGAGGTTCCTTGATCGACAAAGAGTTGTTCATGCAGCGGCAGCGTCCGTGGTGATGCCGAGGTCCTCGAACAGAGCCTCCATGTCGACGCGCAGGGTCTCGTAGGCGCGATCGACGCTGGTCCAGTTCGCGGGCTTGCGCCCGAGCCTCGGACTGCGAACCCCGGCGAGGATCGGGGCGATGACCTGGTCGCGCAGGGTCACCAGGGCGCTGATGGTGCGAGCAGCGTCAAGAGGGACGTGGTAGCGGCGGGTGCGACCGGGCTTGACCACGAAGCCCTTGCCCCGGAGCTTGCGCAGGTCATAGGCCGCTTGGCGAACGGAGTAGTGGCTCTCGCTCTGGCCGGTTGCCTTTCGGACCCTGGCCGCCAGGTCGGCCACGGTGAATCCCTCGGGTGCGGGCGCCAGGGCCAAGAGGGTGCCCAAGACGGCGCGCATGCGGGCCTTGTTCAAGTCGATGCCGCCGACTCGGGTGGCGCCGACCTCAGAGGGCAGAGGAAGCTGGTCGAGGAGGCCGTCGGGGATGAAGCCGATGTCGACGCAGTCCAGGGCATCACAGAAGCGCTCCAGCATGGCCCCGAGGCGAGCGACCACCTCGGGGAAGCGCTCCAGGACCCGTCCGACGCCGAGCGCGGTGGTGTTGTGCACGATCGCCTCGAAGCGCAGCACGTGGTCGCCTTTGGTGTAGCCCTTCATCGTCAACAGTCCGAAGTGGACCTTGAAGATGGTCAGGTCATGGCGAGGTGTCTCGATCACGACGCCGAGACGAGGCGAGAGGTCGGCCCGGCCCTTGAAGCGGGGTCGTTGCTTGGTGCCAAAGAGCGTCCGCAGGGTGGCGACGTCGAGGCGGGAGCGGGTGCGGTCGACCACGGCGTCGAAGACCGCCTCCATCTGGCCACCGAGATGGAACAACAGGTTGCGGCTGTACTCCACCTGGTAGATCGAGTAGCCGTAGCGGAAGGTGGAGCGCTCCTGCTCCTCGAGGGTGAGGCCAAAGCACAGGCAAGCGCTGTAGATCCAGCGGTCGCAGACCTGGCTCAG
>JBOGEU010000390.1:0-1373 GCA_050741995.1 Acidimicrobiia bacterium
GTGGAGAGAATGCCGGTGATCCATATCACCAGGGCGAGGAGGGCACCGAAGAGGGCGAAGGTGGCGACACGCAACACCCACCCGGTGAGCCCCCGATTGTGGAACCAACCGTGCACCACCACGGCCGCGGTCAGAGCCTGGGAGGAGAACAACGCCGTCAGGGCCAGACCGGCGAGCCGCACGCCCACGACAGTCCCACGGTTCCGTCTCGAGACGAGCCAGCCGGCGACATTGGCCAAGGCAAACGGGGCGAGGAGAATCCAAAAGGCGGTATGCCAGCTCCCGGCGGTCAGTCCACCCCAGTGGAAAGCCTGTGCCTCGGGGTCGTAGCCCTCGACGGTGGCGGGGACCCGGTAGACCTTGGTGTAGTCGTCGAGCTTGGCGTCGGTGACCGGGTCGGTGTAGAGCATGTCGCGGGGCGGGGTGCCCGACACTCCGTGCACCCGAAGCTCGTTGAAGATGGCCACGATCTCCCGTTCTCGGTTGGTCCAGGAAGCTAGGCGAGCCGGCTCAGGGCCACCAGGGGGAAACCTACCCACCTGCACGCCTACTCTTGGTGACATGGAAGAAGAGCGCATCGCCCTGTACGTCGACTTCGAGAACCTGGCCATCGGCGTGCGCGAGGCGCTGGGGGGCATGGAGTTCGACTTCGAGCCGATTGGCAATGCCCTCGCCGAGCGTGGCCGCGTGGTCACCCGCAAGGCCTATGCCGATTGGTCGATGTTCGCCGACGCCCGACAGAAGCTGACCCGGAGCCACATCGAGCTGATCGAGATACCCCAGCGCATGGGGGCCAGCCGCAAGAACGCCGCCGACATCAAGATGGCGGTCGATGCCATCGAGGTCGCCTTCGAGCGGGACTACATCACGACGTTCGTCATCTGCACCGGCGACTCCGACTTCACCCCCCTGGTCCACAAGCTGCGCGAGTTGAATAAGAAGGTGATCGGGGTGGGGGTCAAGGCCTCCACCTCTGCCCTGCTCCCCCCGGCCTGTGATGAGTTCCTCTTCTACGAGAACCTCGACGGGGTGGAGCCACTTCGGGCGAGTGAGCCACCGGACGAGGTCGAGCAGGTCGATGGTTCGACGCCCGAGCTGGCTTCGTTGATCACGACCACACTCTCCGGTCTGCTCCGCAGCGGTGGGGGGGAGGTCCTCGCCTCCTCGCTGAAGCGGGCCCTCCTCCGCAAGGACTCCACCTTCAGCGAGGCCGACTACGGGTTCCGTGCCTTCGGGGAGCTGCTCAACCATCTGGAGTCCCAGGGTGTCATCGAGACCTCCGAAGGGCCCGGACGTGGAGATCCCATTGTCCAGTTCCCGTCCGAGGGATCCGGCGAAGGTGCGGCATTCGGCCAGCTGGTCGAGGTGGTGAC
>JBOGEU010000391.1:0-1182 GCA_050741995.1 Acidimicrobiia bacterium
GATCGGGATCATCGAGCATCGGACCGGAGAGGTGGAGCGGCAGCTCGGCCGGTTTCAGGTCGCAGAAGAGCGCTTCGAGCGGTCGATCGAGACCCATCCGTCCCCGGCCGACGTCTACGCCGACTGGGCCCTGCTCGCACACCGGACCGGCGAGACGACCAAGGCGGGACAGATGGCTGACCGTGCCCTGCTGGCCGCAGAAGAGGAGGGAGACCCGCTCCGGCTGTCACGAGTGCGCAACATCCTCGCCGTGGTCACCCCCGACCCCGATGCGGCCCTGGACCACGTCGAGGAGGCGATTCGGCTCGCCGGCGACGACGACCTGCTCAGGATGGCCGCGCTCAACAACAAGGCGCACCTGCTTTCGGAGAGCGGCGAGACCGAGGAGCCGATCGAGCTCGTGATGGAGTCGATCGCCATCGCCGGGCGGACCGGGTATCGGCATCGGGAAGCGGCGCTATGGAACCATCTGGCCGACCTCCATCATCGAGCCGGTCGGGGGGAAGACTCCCGTGACTCCCTGACCAAGGCAGTGTCGTTGTTCGCCGAGACCGACGCTGGAGAGATGGAGCCCGAGCCGTGGCTACTCTCCCGATGGTGAGGTCGTAACCGATCGGCATCTGGACTCGGGCAGAAGTCGAGCCGGACCGCCCACTCAAGCATTGGAAACTTGCTGCCGATGTATGGGCACCATGACAGTCTCGACCATCACCACGCTCGATGAATGGGCGGTTCATCCAATAGGCAGAGTGGCACGGGCGGCGATCGCGGCCTTGGGGCTCATGTCCGCCACACTGGTGCTCCTCGTGGCGACGATGAACAGCCACGCCGCGTGGACCCTGGTGCTCCTCGGAGTGACGCTTGCCGCCGCCTCGATCAGGGCGGCAACCCGTCCCAGCGTGGTCCGATTGGCGACGCTGGCAGCGGTGATGATCGCAATCCCTTACGTCGGGCAAACCCTCTAGTGGTCCGTCGGTGAAATAGTGCGAGGGTGTGTCCGAGTCATCGGCGTTATCTAGATACTTGCGAGGGGTCACAAAGACCCTGGCGCCCTGCATACAACGGCCACCGGCTAACGGTGGCTGTTGTGTCTCCGGGAAACCTCCTCGTCGAAGCATGGGGGGGAACCCCTATTGGCCGATCGGCCCCCAACATGGAGGATGAGCGTACGGGGACTTCAGG
>JBOGEU010000392.1:0-3082 GCA_050741995.1 Acidimicrobiia bacterium
GTGGTGGGAGCCGGGGGCGAGGTCTTCACCGGTGCAAACGTCGAGAATGCCGCCTATCCCTCATCAAATTGCGGTGAGGCGACCGCGATCCACACCGCCGTTGCCGCAGGGGTGCGGAAGATCGACACGCTGGCCGTCGCCTGCATCGACGCCACCGATGTCCAGGGGGCGTACCCGTGCGGGAGGTGCCGGCAGATAATGTCGGAGTTCGGGGTGGACACGGTCCTGGTCGCCGCCGGTGAGGGCTCCGAGATCAGGGAGCACACACTGGACGAGTTGCTGCCCCATCGATTCACCTTCTGAGCGGCGGCGGTCACCAACTGGAGAAGGCATAGATCGAGATGGCGATGAAGAGGGCAACGACGATCACCGCAACGAGCACGCGCCTCCAGGGACGCCTGGTCTCGGGCTCATCCCGATCCGGAGGGAGTATCACTCGGTCATAGCCCATAGGGGCTCCTCTCGGCCAGGGCCAAAGTCTACGGGCTCTCCAGGGTTGCGCTCGGTCAGCCGCCCGGCGGCCAGCTCTCCCGATTCTCCTTGCGCACAACAAAACGGAGCCCCGACCAGGTGTCGTCGACGGCGATCACCTTGTTGTCCACCATCCCGGTCGGGAGGAACAGATCGCGCAGTGTCTGCTCGGTGAGGTCGGTCTCCACGCCCGAGCTCTTCTTGGGCCACAAGACCCAGATCGCACCGTCGGCAGGGATGTAGGTGATCGCCCGCTGAAAGCCGCGTTCGGCCTCGTCGGCCCGGTCGGCGAAGACGATGAAGATGTCGGCCGGCAGCTCGGTGCGATGCACCCCGACATCGGGCGGGAGCTCGCCGAGGTCGAAGTCGTAGTAATTGGGCAGGTTGAGGATGCCGACGGTCTTTCCCTCCCCGATTCCCAGCTTCTGGGCCAGCGGTGTCCCGCTGTAACCCGCCATCAGCGGGTCGCGATCATGTCCCGGTGCTCGACCCGGCCGTCGGCATGGATGGCAAAACGCCCTTCGCTCCGATCGTGGACCGGGTCACGACGCGACCACGGCCATCCCCCGAACTGGGTGCGGTAGTAGTCGTCGACCGCCTGCCGCAGCTCCTCGGCCGAGTTCATCACGAACGGCCCCATCTGGAAGACCGGGGCGCCGATCGGATGGCCTTGGAGCAGGAGGAGCTCGGCGGGCCCGCCGTGGTTGTCGACGATGGTCTCGGTGTCGGGCCGGAGCCGGGCACCGATTCGCGCCCCGAACCTCGTTGCCCCGATCCTGACATCGTCGCCCTGGAAGCAATGCAGCATCCGATTCACCCCAGGTGGAGCGATCGGCAGCGTCCACGCGGCTCCGGGGCCGAGCCGGATCAGCCAGATCGCCAGATGCGAGCCGGGCTGGGAGGCCCACGAATCGGGTGGGGGTGAGGGGGGCCGGTGCCCTTCGATGGCGCCGGCGATCACGTCGACCACCACTCCCGGCGCCGGTTCGATGGTCGGGATGTCCTCGCCCCAGAGCATCCCGAAGTAGGCGGGGACCATCTTCGATGCCGGGGGCAGATTGAGCCAGATCTGGAACAACTCCATGGTGTTGGGCCCCGAGGCATCGATGAGGGGGAACATCTCGGCGTGCATGATCCCGCTCCCGGTGGTCAGCCACTGCACATCCCCCTGCCCATAGCGAGCGGTGGCACCGAGGGAGTCGGAGTGGTCGACATAGCCGCGTCGGACCACGGTCACCGTCTCGAATCCCCGGTGCGGATGCTGGGGGAATCCGGGGACCACATCCCCGTGATACATGCTCCAGCCGTCGAGGTAGGAGAAGTCGGTCCCGATCTGGCGGCCTTCGAGCGAGGCGGCGGGCCCCAGCTCGTCGTTCCCTGCGGGGTAGGCGTCGAGATGATGGACGGTGAAGATGAAGGGGTCGAGCCCGTGCCAGGGAAAGCCGAGCTCTACCAGTTCGAGCACAGATTGGGTCGCGATGAGCACTCCTTGCTGCCGGAGGACATGCTACGAGGAACCTGAGACTGACAGGGCGCGGCGAGAGGGCCGGGTCGGCCTGGGTGGTGGGTGATTTGGTGGTGTTGGGGGGTGATGGCGAGGTTTTGGCCGGGGTGGTGGGGAAGGTCCACCCCTAGGTCGGGTCGGGTGGTCTCGACCCGGGTCGGCGGAATCGGATCCGTCCGTGTTGGGGATGCCGGTAGATGTGGAAGCCTTGTTCGTGGACGACGACGTGGTGGTGGTACCAGCAGAGTGTGATCAGGTTGTCTGGGTTGGTTTCTCCGCCTTGGCTCCAGGGGGTGATGTGGTGGATTTGGAGCCGGTGACGCCCATTGCATCCGTCTCCGGCGCAAACGTTGCCGTCGCGGTGGAGGATGGCTCGTCGGAGGGCGGGGGGGATGATCCTGGATCGGCGTCCGTAGGCCATCGGGGTTCCGTCTTCACTGTTGGTGGTGATCTCGGTGACCGTATCGCAGAGGATGGCTTCCAGGGCGTCCCGGCCCACCCGGGGTCCGGCTTCGAGAGTGATTCCGGCTTCCCCGTTGCTGGCTGCTGCATGTTCGGTGTCGACGAAGACGGTGATCTGGGCTGGGGGCGGATTGTCGGTGACGGCCAGTTCCACCAGGGCGGTGGCTCGTCGCCAGGCACCAGAGCCCCTGGTCCCGTCGGGAAGTGGGGGGAGCTGGTCGGCCAGTTCGGATAACACCTTGTCGACTACTGCTCCCGCATGGCCGTCGAGACCTCCGAACAGTTTCCACCAGGATTCGTCGAGTGAGGGTTGGAGGACCAGGAACCGGTCGGCTGCGGTCCGATATTCGGTTTCGGAGCTGATCCGGGCCCGCTTGGCGGCCTCGCGGCGCACCCGGGGAATATCGAGATGCTCCAACAGTCCAACCTCTTCGCGGATTCGGGATAGGGCTTCGGCCCGGTCGAAGGTGATCTCCCCCGAGTTCAACGCCTCTCGCAGATCCGGTCAGTCGACAGTGCGACGCATCGTCTGCACCAGACTCTTCGCCGTCTCCGAGCCGAGATCGATCCGGGAGACTGCCCATTCGGAGAGAGATCTCGAACCATCGGCAGTGGCGACTTGATCCCGGTCCAGGTCCTCGAGGA
>JBOGEU010000393.1:0-1794 GCA_050741995.1 Acidimicrobiia bacterium
GTTCTGAGAGAGCCGGGGGGTGCGATCCCCCCCGGCCACTCACCTGGAATCGGCGCGCAGTGCTCGGCCAGCTCTGCGGTGTCGATCGCGACACGAGTCAGGTGGTGGGCGAGACGCTGCTGGAGAAGCTGGATCCCAGGGTTGCTCATGATGGCGACCGCTCGCCGGACACCAGCAGCGATGTGCCGACGCTGTGCAACACCCGCAGGAGCCCGGCAGGTTTATCCCCTCTTCGCGAAAGCGCGTGAAGGTGCCGTGGTGAGGGGCCTGCTCCGGTGAGGGAGCGGAGGGTCCACCACTGAGGCCACGGGACCGCCTGGACTGTTCGTGTCGAATCGACCAGTCCAAGGAGGTGGCCCCGTGGCCCCGCTCGACGTTATGACGATCAGGCTCCACCTGCGCGGCATCCGCGTGCTGGAGGTGGTGGAGGACCTGCCCGAGCGCCTGGTGGTGGCGGTGGCGGCCATCTCCAGCGTGATCCGCTGTGGACGCTGTGGAGCCAAGACCGACCGGGTGCACGCCACCAAGGCGGTGAAGGTGGCCGACCTGCCTCACGCAGGACGGCCCACCACGCTGCTCTGGCGGCGTCGGCGCTTTCGGTGCCGAAGCTGTCGGGCCACCACTACCGAGTCGCAGCCTCTCTTCGAAGGCAGGATGACGACGCGCTTGGCCCGTGTGGCCGTCAAAGACGTCGCCGACATGACCGTGTCGGCCGTGGCTCGGCGCTATGGGCTCGGCTGGCACCAGGTGATGGCTCTGGTGCTGGCCCACGGCAAGGTCTTGGCCAAGGCTCGGCGTCGTCGGCCCTGTCGGGTGCTGCTGGTCGACGAGAAGGCCATGCGTAAGGGCAGGGGCAACTTCTCGACCATCCTCACCGACGGCGACTCCGGTCGGGTCATCGCCGTCATCGAGGGCCGCTCGGCTGCGGTGCTCGGCGCCTGGCTGGAGCGCCAGTCGCCCGCCTGGCGCCGAGGGGTCAAGGTGGCGGTCACCGACATGGCCGAGTGCTATCGCAAGGCCATCCGAACCCACCTGCCCCACGCCCGCCACGTGGCCGATCGCTTCCACGTGGTGCGAAACTTCTCCAAGGCCTTGGTCTCGGCTCGCCGGGATGCCCAGCGCACCGCTCGGGGCCGCCCGCATGTCCCCTCGGTGTTCCACGCCCGCTACCTGCTCATGAAGCGCCTGGACCGCCTCTCGGACGGCGATGCGGTCAAGCTCTGTGACATCTTCGAGGCCCACCCTGGCCTCGAGGTGGTCTGGGCCCTGGTGCAGCGCTTCCACATCATCTTCGTGGCCGAAGACGAGGAGGCCGTCAACGAGGCGGTCGAGGACTTCGAGGCGGCGTACGCCGACGCCGAGGCTGACGCCAGCGTCGACCTGCGCCGGGCCATCACCAGCTTCTCGCGCTGGGGCAACGAGTCCCTGGCCTTCCACCTGAGCGGCCGCATCACCAATGCCCGCTCGGAGGGGACCAACAACAAGATCGAGTGCCTCGAGCGAATGGCCTACGGCTTCAGGAGCCGTCCCAACTACGAGGCCCGGGTCCTGCTCGTGTGCTGCGGCCACCCTGCTCCGGTGACCTAGCAGAACCGGAGCGAGGCCTGTGCCATCATGGCTGAGACCAGTTCATGACGAGCCCGCTCCACCCACTTTCGCGAAGAACCAGATCTTGCGGGCCCTCGGCTCACAGCGAAGCTGGGTGACAGCCATGATGTGCAGAACGGCGTTGACTCGTCGGTTCCCGCCTCGGTTGAGGCGATGGCGCTCCACGGGCCCGTCGCCCTCGGCGCT
>JBOGEU010000394.1:0-16393 GCA_050741995.1 Acidimicrobiia bacterium
ATCTGGGAGAGGACCAGCCCGGCGGGGGCAGCCAGCGACCCGAGTTGCTCCAGTTGGTCCTCGTTGAAGCTGCCCGTGTGCGGGTCGCCGACGATGATCGCCCCCACCCGCAGGTTCTCCACCTTGAGCGGAGCGACCAGGGCCTGGCGCAGTCCCAGGTCTTTGAGCAGGACATGGGCGTCGGCGTCCTGGTCGATCTCGCGCACGAACATCGGCTTGCCCGAGCGGTAGGTCTGGGACACCACCCCCGGCGTGGACACGTCGAGCACTATCGGATCGGTGTCGAGAGGGTGGCCGTTGACCCAGATCGGGCTCATCACCTCGAGCCGGTGCCGTTCTGCGGCGTAGAGCAGCACCAGCCCGACCTGGGCGTCGAGGTACTTGCAGATGGTCCCCACCAGATGGGGGACGATCTCGGACAACGACTCGGCGCGGGCGAGGGTGGCGCTGACCGCGTAGAGCCTCTCGAAGTCGAGTCTCTGCTGGTCGATTTGGCTCTCCCGGGCGGCCGACCGCACCGCTTCACGCTCGAACTCCATCCCGACCAGGGCGGTGGCGGCCGAGACGACGGTGACCGTGAGGATCAGGGCGAGCACATCCTGGAACTCGGTGGCGGTCCCTACCGGGCTGAAATTGATGAAGGAGATGGCGGCGGCGATGAACACGGTCATGAAGGCATGGGCCCACCACGTGAGGAGGAGACCCGACACCGCCGCGATGCCGTAGAGGATGGGGGTGGCGGTGGCCGTCAGATTGGGGAGGAGCGCAAAAGCCGTGATTGCGATGATCAGGCCCGTCAGCCAGGCGACCGCGACCCACGGCGCGAAACGGGTCGCCATCAGACGATCCCAGCGGGTGACGGCCGATATCAGGAGCATCGCCGCCAGGGCGGTCATCGGGATCCAGAATCCGACCTCGGCGAAGACCTGGTTGCGCACCGCCTGGCCGGCGATGATGATCAGGACCACCCAGGCAACTGCCGACGCACGTCGCAGCAGCGACGCCCTGAACCGGGCCATCGCCTGATGCGTTGTCGGGGTCAGGTCGTCCATGTCACCGAATCCGAACGTTTCGACTGTATTCTCGGCATTTCTCCCTTACTGATCGAGGATTGCACGGTGGCTTTGCGCGCATTCGCTGACGGCGCTCTGTTCGCAGAGGCCATCGGCGACGGCCCGCCACGCGTGCTCGCCCTTCACGGCTGGGGGCGCCGTGGTGCTGATTATCGGCACGCTTTGGCCGGAATGGACGCACTTGCTGTCGACCTGCCCGGGTTCGGGGCGTCGCCGGTGCCGGTCGAGGCGCAGGGCGCCGACGGCTATGCGCAGGCTATCGCCCCCATCCTGGACGAATTCGAGACACCACCTGTGGTGGTCGGCCACTCCTTTGGCGGACGGGTTGCGGTCTGCCTTTCGGCAGCCAACCCGTCTCGGATAAAGGGTTTGGTCCTCACCGCGTCGCCTCTGGTGCGCTCGACCCGGGGACGGAGGCCTTCATTGGGCTATCGCGTCATCAGGTCGCTCAACCGGGCGAGGATCGTATCTGACGCCCGGATGGAGCAGGTGAGGCAGAGGCAGGGCTCACCCGATTACCGGGCGGCCGGCGGCGTGATGCGCGATGTCCTGGTCAAGGTGGTCAACGAGAGCTACGAGCCCCAGCTTCGGGCCCTGCGGCTTCCAGTCGTGTTGCTGTGGGGCGCCGAGGATCGAGAGGTGCCGGTTGCGGTCGCGGAGACCGCCATGCGCCTGATCAGGGGAAGCGGCGGGGCGGCGGAGCTGGAGGTGCTGCCCGGTGTCGGCCATTTGGTCCCGACCGAGGCGCCGGATGATCTGAGACGGGTGGTGGAGGAGGCATTGGGCCGATGATCTGGGCGCTACTCGTTGCCTGCGCCATGGCCACGGTCCCCGCCGGTCTCCGCTGGCTTCGGATCGCCCAGCGTGAGCACTATCTGCCGCTCTCGGTGTCCAAATTCGCCGCTCGCTGGTGGACGAGCGGCCTGGTCAACGTCGGGCTCCTCTTCGTGATGCTGGCCGGGCTGGCCGGGTCGTCGTGGAGCCCATGGTGGGGCTTTCTGGTCCCGGCCGCCCAGATCGGCCCTGTCGGGCTCTCCATCAGGGGCCGCACCTCGCCTCTGGCCTGGACCGGGCGCCTGCGTCGCGTCGCAATCGTGGCCGGGGCGATGGTGGCGGCGGTCTATTCGGCCGGTGTTGTCATCGACTCCGGCTTCCTGGTGGCTATCGGTCTCTTCCTGCTGCCGGCAATCGTCGACATCGCGTTGCTCGCTCTGGGCCCTATCGAGCGGCGACTGGGGAATCGCTGGGTGGATCAGGCGGCGGCGAGGCTGAAGGTGTCGGCAGCCAGGGTGGTGGCGATCACCGGGTCGTACGGGAAGACGACCACCAAGCAGTACGTCTCCCACCTGCTCTCCGGGTCGTTCCGCACCGTCGCCAGCCCCGCCTCGTTCAACAACCGGATGGGGCTGGCTCGTGCCGTCAACGAGCATCTGGTGCCCGGCACCGAGGTGTTCGTCGCCGAGATGGGGACGTACGGGCCGGGGGAGATCGAAGAGCTGACCCGGTGGATCCGCCCCGAGGTCTCGGCAATCGTCGCCATCGGGCCGGTTCATCTCGAGCGTTTCGGGACCGAGGAGAGGATCGTGTCCGCCAAGGCGGAGATCCTCGACCGGGCCCGGGTGGGAGTGATCGCGGTCGACCACCCTCTCCTTGCCACCCTGGCCACCGAGCGGGCCATGAGCATGGAGGTGATCACTGTCTCCGGTGAGGGAAATGAGGCGCGGGTGACGATCAAGGACCGGTCGATCCACATCGACGGCGTCGAGGTCGCTCCGAGCCCGGACGGGGCATTCGGGGCCAATCTCGCGGTCGCCATCGGCATCGGCCTCGCCCTTGGCCTCGACACGGTCGGCCTGACCGGTCGGCTCGAGGGGCTGCCCCGGGCCGAGCACCGGCAATCGGGCTCGAAGTCAGAAAAGGGCTTCTACATAGTGGACGACACCTTCAACTCGAACCCGGCCGGAGCGCGATCGGCTCTGAGCCGGCTGGTCTCGATCGGCGGCAGCGGGCGCACCGTCGTGGTCACCCCGGGCATGGTCGAGTTGGGGCGCCATCAGCACCAGGAGAATCGCTCCTTCGCGGCCGAGGCGGCGGCCGTGGTGGACGACCTGGTCATCGTCGGCAACACCAACCGACGCGCGCTGCTCGAAGGCTCCAGGAAGGGGACGGCCTCGGTTACCGTCGTGGCCTCTCGTGAGGCCGCCGTCGAGTGGGTCCGTGACAAGCTGGGCCCTGGCGACGCGGTTCTCTACGAGAACGACCTT
This sequence comes from Acidimicrobiia bacterium, assembly GCA_050741995.1. Classification (GTDB taxonomy): domain Bacteria; phylum Actinomycetota; class Acidimicrobiia; order Spongiisociales; family ZC4RG35; genus JARDZU01. Next base: position 3,338 of record JBOGEU010000394.1, read on the forward strand.
CCGGACCACTATCCCTGAGGAGGGTGAATTGCCCAAGCCGGCCGTGATCTTCGGTGGGCCTTCCGACGAGCACGACATCTCGATACTCACCGGGCTCCAGGTGACGCGTGCCCTGGGAGACGTTCACGCCGTCTACTGGTCCAAACTCGGCGATTGGTTCGCCGTCGACAGCGATCTCGAGGCGGCGGACTTCGCCGAGGGGGTCCCCCGTGGGGCGCGTGAGCTGTCTTTCGTCGCCGGCCCGGGCCGGGGGCTGATCGCCAAGAGGAGGCCAGTCGACATCGATGCGGTTCTCATTGCCTGCCATGGCGGGCCCGGCGAAGACGGGACCCTCCAAGGGCTGCTCGATCTGGTCGGCCTTCGATACAGCGGGCCCGGCCAGGCGGCATCGGCCTTGGGGATGGACAAGCTCGCCTTCGGGGCCGCCATGGCGGCGGCCGGCCTTCCCACACTGCCACGAGCCGTGGTCGCCACCGGGAACGAGCCGGTGCCGGCCTTCGACGGGCCCTACATCGCTAAACCCAGGTTTGGCGGGTCGTCGATAGGAATCGAGGTTGCAGAAGACTGGCCCACGGTCCTCGCCTTGAAGCGCTCCTCCTCATATTTCGACCAGGGAGCCGTGGTCGAGCCGTTCCTGACCGGCAGCCGTGACCTCCAGGTAGCGGTGCGGACATACCCGGGATGGGAGATGTCGGCCATCGAGGCCCCGATCCGGGCCGCAGGCGGGATCTACTCCTACGACCAGAAGTATCTCGCCTGGGGTGGCGAGGTGAGCGGGGGACGTGAGCTCCCGGCCGTCTTGGGCTCCGGTCTGGAGGAGGAGATCCGACGTCTTTCGCTGCGGGTGACCGAAGTGGCCGGCCTCAGGGGAATAGCCCGGATCGACTACCTGGAACGCGACGGGGAGTTGGTCGTCAACGAGGTCAACACCATCCCCGGGTCGATGGCGGCCTACCTCTGGATCGACCCGCCGATCAGCCGGGAGCGGCTCTACCAGGACATGGTCGAGGAGGCCAGGAGCGGTCCGATCAGAGTCTTCTCCGTCGCCGGCAGCGACGGGACAGCGCTGAGAAGCGCCGGGACGATCGCATCCAAACTGGGCTAACCAGAAGGGACCGGCGTTGCCGGTCCCTTCTCAGTCGGTACGCCCTCGGATCAGAGGTGCACCACCGGACAGGTCAGGGTGCGGGTGATGCCGTCGATCGCCTGGATCCTGGCGACAACCAGTTTGCCGAGGGAGTCGACATCGTCGCTGGTGGCCTTGACGATGACGTCGTAGGGGCCGGTCACGTCATCTGCCGAGTCGACGCCGGGGATGTCGCGCACTTCCTCTGCGACCAGGGCGGCCTTGCCGACCTCGGTCTGGATCAGGACATAAGCCTGGACCAACTGAGCCTCCTTAGGGTCTGGGGTCGGCCGGACCCTAGTTGATCGGCATCTGGCGATGGAGAGGCCCCGATCTCCGACCTCCTCGTCGTCACGTCTCCCGTGACCGGGCCCGGAGTGCACTCTCCGGGGTCAGGAGCCTTCTTGGCCCACCCCAACCGAGGAGACGAACAGGGTGCCGTCTTCTTCGACGGTCTCGAAAACGAGACGCTGACCCTGGCGGATGGTGCGGAAGATCGAGCCCTTCAATGATCCGGGGCGGAGGAATACCTGGGACCTGTCGTCGTCGCGGACGACGATCCCGACTCCCGTTGTCGGGTCATAGGTCTTGACCACGCCCTGGGGCATTCTCAGGCCTTCTCCACTTTGCCGGCGCGGATACAAGATGTGCAGACCCGGGCGCGACGGGTGTTGGAGCCATGCCGGACCCTGACCCGCTGGATGTTGGGAAGCCAGCGGCGATTGTTGCGTTTGTGGGAGAAGCTCACGGTCTTTCCGTAGCTCGGCCCCTTGCCGCAGATCTCACAGCGATAAGACATCTCGAAGCTCCTGGGACGGTGGGGAAGAGTAGACGGGCCGCCGGCCCGATTCGACCGTGGGCCAGGATAGCGGTGATACGGGCCAAGTCCCAGTCCGCTTGTACCGTTGTGGGGTGGGGATCTTCCTCGTCGAGGTGCGAACGTGGCCACACTGAGCCGTCTGGCCGAAGTTTCGTTGGCGGAGATCAGGTCACTCGGCGCCAAACGCATCGCGATCCTCTCCAAGGCGGGGATCGTCACCGTGGCGGACCTGCTCCACCACGTCCCCAGGGCCTATCTGGACCGCACCGACAAACCGCCACTTTCCCGCCTCCCTCTGGGGACCGAGGTCACGATCATCGCCGAGGTGAAGAGGATCGCCACCCGGCGACCCAAGGCCAAGTTGGTGATGACAGAGGCGGTGATCTCCGACGACACGGCGTCGCTCAAGATCGTCTGGTTCAACCAGGCATACCGTGAGAAGCAGCTCACCCCGGGCACCGAAGCGGCCTTCTCCGGGACCGTCGAGACGTTTCGAGGAAACCTGCAAATGGCCAACCCTGTGGTCGAGGTGCTCAATGGCGAGGGTGAGTCTCTCGTCACCGGCCGGGTGGTGCCCGTCTACCCGCAGGTGGGAGCTGTCAAGACCGGGCATTTCCTCCGTGCGATGCACAACGCACTGGCCAGGGCTCGTCCCATCCCCGATCCGATCCCCGAGATCGTGCTCGCCGAGAGGGGCCTCATGGCGCGTGACCAGGCGTATGCCGAGATCCACTTCCCGGACACCGAAGATCAGGTCCCCCACGCCCGAAACCGATTGGCATATGACGAGCTCTTCCGGCTCGAGCTCGCCCTGGCGCTGCGCAAGCGGCGTCAGATAGACGATGCAACGGGGCTCGCCCTTCGGCCGACCGGGGAGCTGGCCGACAGATTCGTCGCCGGGCTCCCGTACCGGCTGACCGGGGCCCAGAGCCGGGTGCTCGAAGAGATCGTCTCCGACCTCCGGGCATCGCACCCGATGCATCGTCTCCTTCACGGGGAAGTGGGCTCGGGGAAGACAGTGGTTGCGGTGCTGACACTGCTCCACGGCGTCGAGGGGGGCTGGCAGGGGGCGATCATGGCCCCCACCGAAGTCCTCGCCGAGCAGCACTATCTGGGGGTCACCGGGCTTCTTCATCAGGCGGGGCTGTCACCTGAGCCGTTCGCAGCGGCGAGCGAGCTCGGGATGGAGAGCCTTTTCGGCACCGACCAACCGGCGGTTCGCATCGGGATCCTCACCGGATCCACCGCCGCCGCCAACTATCGGCCCGAGATCACTCGTCAGGCACTCCTCGACGACGTGGCCTCGGGTCAAGTCGACGTCCTGGTCGGCACCCATGCCCTGATCCAGGAAGGGGTCCACTTCTCGAAGCTGGGGGTGGCCGTGGTCGACGAGCAGCACAGATTCGGCGTCGCCCAGAGGGTCCTCCTCAAAGAGAAGGCCGAATCGGCCGACCCCGACCTGCTGATCATGACCGCGACCCCGATCCCGAGGACGCTGTCGATGACCCTCTACGGTGATCTCGACCTGTCCGGCATCGACGAGATGCCACCGGGGCGAATTCCGGTCGAGACCAAGGTCATGAGTCGCGCCCGTGAGAGCCTCGCCTGGAACAAGATCGGCGAGGAGGTGGCCCAAGGGCGACAGGCGTTCGTGGTCTGCCCGCTGGTGGAGGACAGCCCGAAGGTGGAGGCGGCGTCGGCTTCAGCCGAGCACGGGCGTCTCTCCGCCTTGATGCCCGATCTCCGCGTCGGTCTCATCCACGGCCAACTCCGCCCGGCCGAGAAAGAGGGGGTCATGTCGGCATTCCGCGCCGGGGAGATCGACGTGCTGGTCTCGACGACGGTCATCGAGGTCGGGATCGACGTCCCCAACGCCACGGTGATGGTTATCGAAGACGCCGATCATTTCGGCCTCAGCCAGCTCCATCAGCTTCGGGGCCGGGTAGGGCGGGGCCGACACCCGGGAACGTGCATTCTCATCGCCGATCCTGCCACCCAGGAAGCCGAAGAGCGCCTGGCTGCGATGGAGGCCACCACCGACGGGTATGTGCTCGCACACGAGGACCTGAGGATCAGGGGCCAGGGCACCGTCTTCGGGGAACGGCAGTCGGGGATGGCCGACCTCCGGATCGCCGACATCTTCAGGGACTTCGAGCTCCTCTCCGCTGCCCGCAGGGACGCCTTCGCCATCGTGGACCACGATCCCGGGCTGAAGGATCATCCGGAGCTCGCCGAGGAGGTCCTGGCCATCCTCGGCGACTCGGTGGAGTGGCTGTTCAAGAGCTGAGCATGAGGATCATCACCGGAGAGGCCAAAGGGCGCCGGCTCGTCGCACCGGACACATTGGACACCCGCCCCGTCACCGATCGGGCACGCGAAGCCGTCTTCTCCATGATCGGCTCGTCGGTGGTCGACGCATCGGTTCTCGATCTCTATGCCGGCTCCGGCTCCTTCGGCCTCGAGGCGCTCTCGAGAGGGGCCGGCAGCGTCACCTTCGTCGAAAATGGGCACAGGGCGCTGGAGGCGCTGCGACGGAACATCCGGGCCGTCGGCTTGGGAGGGACGGTGGTGACCTCCAAGGTGGGTGACTTCCTGGCGAGCGCCGGAGCGGGGTTCGACCTGGTGTTCGTCGACCCGCCATGGGCCATGCCGGCGCCCGATCTCGCTTCGGAGCTGGTCGCCGTCGACCGACTCGTGGCCGCGCAGGGCAAGGTGATCCTCTCCCGCAGGCACAGCGACGATGTGCCGGAGAGTCCGGAAAACTGGCGGGTTGCCACCGATAGGCGATACGGGGATACCAGAATCCTCATGTACGAAAAGGAAACCGAGCCCCAATGACCACTGCACTATGCCCCGGGAGCTTCGACCCGCCGACCAACGGCCACGTCGACGTCATCGAGCGCGCGATCTCCGCCTTCGACCAGGTCGTGATCGCAGTGGTGGACAACCCATCGAAGTCCTCGCTGTTCTCGACCGAGGAGAGGGTGTCTTTGCTCCAGGAGTTGTTCGGGGATCGAGCCAGGATCGGCTCTTTCACCGGGCTGCTCGTCGAATACGCCGCCGTCGTCGAGGCCGACGTCGTGGTGAAGGGTCTGCGCACCGTCGACGACTACGAGTACGAGATGCAGATGGCACAGATGAACCGTCACCTCTCGGGGATGGAGACCGTGTTCATGGCCACCAAGTCGGAATGGAGCTTCATCTCGTCGTCCCTGGTGAGAGAGGTGGCCAAGCTGGGCGGATCGATCTCCGGGCTGGTGCCTAATCTCGTGGAGAAGGCCCTGCAGGAACGGCTGTCATGACCCAGGAAGACGGTACCCACGATCCGATCGTGATCGAATCCGAAGAGCAGGAGAATCGCGCAGAGCTGAGCGACCTCCAGGACATGGTCGACGACCTGATCGTCTATCTCCACGAAGCCAAGAACGTCCCACTGTCCGGCAACGCGATGGTCGACCGGGAGCAGTTCCTGGGGATGCTGGAGAGGATTCGCGCCGATCTCCCCGACGAGCTGCGCGCCGCGAGATGGATGGTGAGGGAGCGTGAGGCGTTCATATCGCGGACCAACGAGAAGGCCCGGGAGGTGATCGACCGCGCCCGCAAGGAGGCCGACGAGCTCGTCTCCGAGTCCAACATCGTCGCCGAGGCGGTGGAGGAGGCGAACATCCTGGTGAGAAGGGCCGAGGGTGAGGCCAGGCGCCTGCGTCTCGAGACCGAGGACGAGATCGAGAAGAACCTGCAGCGGGTCGAGGTGATACTCAACGACGTCATGGACCAGATTCAGAGCGCCCGGGACGAGCTGCACCAGGCCCGGCCCAGGCCGCCCGACGTCCCCGTGTGAGCATGATCGATTTGATGATCCCGGTCGGTGATCTGATCGGCTCTCCGGGCAAGGAGCGGCCCTTCTCCGGCTCCAAGAGCGTGAGCCTTCGTCTCGGTGACACCAGCGTCTCGGGCCCAATGGAGGTGTCGGGGCGGGTGCTCGGGCTCATCGACGCGGTCAAGGCCGAGCTCACTGCATCTGCGTCGGCTCATTTCGTCTGCACCCGCTGTCTCAACGAGTGGGACGCAGAGGTGACGGTCGACGCCGAGCAGTACTACCGGGCAACACCGGACGAGGACGGTTATGGCATCGTCGACAACCAGATCGACGTGGCGGCGCCGGCACAGGACGAGCTTGCTCTCGCACTGCCCACGGTTCCTCTGTGCAAGAAAGACTGCCTGGGACTTTGCCCAACCTGTGGAACCGACTTGAATAGTGAGCCCTGCGGCGGCCATGGAGAGGACTCTGAGTCACCTTTCGCCGTCCTGAAAGATCTATTCGATTCCTGACCAAGGAGCGCACCAATGGCGGTGCCCAAGAAGAAAATGTCGCGCTCGCGGACCCGGCAGCGGAAATCTGCCTGGAAGGTGTCCCGCCCGAGCGCCGTCGCTTGCGAGCAGTGCGGCAAGCCAAAGCTGCCCCACCGCGCCTGTCGCGAGTGCGGCACCTACGGCGGCCGCGAGGTAATCGAGGCAAGCTGACTCTTGGCTCGCATCGCCCTCGACGCTATGGGGGGCGACAACGCCCCGACCGAGACGGTCGCCGGAGCGGTTGAGGCTTCACGTCGCGGGGTCGACGTGGTCCTCGTCGGCGAGGAAGATGCGATTCAGGCAGAGTTGGCCAAGCACGACACCCGTCTCCCGGTGGTGGATGCCCCCGAGATGATCGCCATGGGCGAAGACCCGGCTCGGGCCCTCCGAGAGAAGCCGGGGGCCTCGATCACGGTGGCGGCGAAGCTGGTTGCCGAGCGTTCCGCCGCCGGCATGGTGTCTGCCGGCTCGACCGGTGCGGCGATGGCGGCGGCCGCGATCATCATCGGCAGGATCAAGGGAGTCTCCCGACCCTCGATCGCCTCGATCTTCCCCACCCCGGGCAGTCCGACGCTGGTCCTCGATTCGGGGGCAAACCCCGACGTCAAGCCCGACCAACTCGTCCAGTTCGCCATCATGGGCACGGTGGCCTCCGAGGTCCTCCTCGGCACCGAAGACCCCCGGGTCGGGCTTCTCTCCATCGGAGAGGAGAAGGGCAAGGGCCGCGATCTGGAGCGCGCCGCATACGACCTGCTGGAGCAGGCGCCGATCCGCTTCGTCGGCAACGTCGAAGGGCGAGATGTCGCCAACGACAAGTCGGACGTGATCGTCACCGACGGCTTCACCGGCAACATCTTCCTCAAGACGATGGAGGGAGCGGCTCTCGTGGTCGCCCGCTACGCCATGGAGGAGCTGGCAAAGCTCGACCCTGAGGTACAGGCGGCGGCACTCCCGGCTCTGAACAACGTCCGGGAGAGACTCGACTACGAGACTTATGGGGGCGCCCAGCTCCTCGGCGTCAAAGGCGTCGTGGTCATCTCCCACGGGTCGTCGAGCAGGATCGCCATCGCCAATGCCCTGGGAGTTGCCCGAGACGGTGCCGATCGCCACCTTCCCGGGCGGCTCACGGAGCGGCTATCCACGTGACGCCGCTGGAAGGACGTCTGGGATACTCGTTCCAGAGCCCGGATCTCCTGGCTCTGGCCCTGACCCATCGATCCGCCAGCAGCGAGGACGCGACCCGTGCCGACAACGAGCGTCTCGAGTTCCTCGGCGATGCCGTGCTTCAGCTGGTGGTGACCGATTATCTGTATGCATCCCTCCCCGATCTCGCCGAGGGGAAGCTGGCCAAGGTGCGGGCAGCGGTAGTGAGCCGGCCGGCCCTCGCCGATGTCGCCCGCGGCCTGGATCTCGGCCCGCACATCGATTTGGCCCCCTCCGAGGAGCGGACCGGGGGCCGGGAGAAGGATTCGATCATCGCCGACACCTTGGAGGCGATCATCGGCGCCGTGTATCTCGACGGGGGGCTCGAGGCGGCGAGTCGGGTCGTGATGCGTCTTTGGGGTGACCGTGTCGACGAGCGCGCCAAGCGGCCAGGGCTCAAGGACTACAAGACGAGGCTGCAAGAGGTGTTGGCCCGGGATGGGCGGCTCCCCGTGTACTCCACCGAAGGCTCCGGCCCCGACCACGAGCGGGTCTTCGTGGCGACGGTCTCGGTGGATGGGACCCCGATAGGCACCGGAGAAGGACGCTCCAAGAAAGAGGCCGAGCAAGGGGCGGCGCAACAGGCGATCGAGTCGCTCAGCTCAGGCTGATGGCCCGGGCTCCTTGCGCGCCCTCAAGTCGGTGTACCAGACGGTGGACATGACCGCGATCGCGGCAATCGTCAGCCCCTGCACCACCATCACGAGCACGAAGGCGAGCCCGGCACCGAACCCGACGTCCCCGGACGCAAACGCCGGCACCGCGACGAGTTGGACCAACTGCCCCGCCACCGAGCCGATGAGCGCCACCAGGAGCAAGAACCCGATCGTTTGCCACCAGCGGCCCTGCACCAGCCGGTGGCTGCGAGAAAGCGCCGCGATCGGCCCCGTCTCCTCCAGGGCGACCACCGCCGACACCATGGTGAGAGACCCGGCCATCCATACCCCGGGCACAATCAGCAAGATCAACCCGACCAGGACGACGATCGAGGCGAGGAGCCCGGCGACGATGAAGGTGGGGAGCCGGCGGATGGCCCAAGTGACGGCGACGCGGGTGGCGACAGGCGCACCGGCGATCTCCGAGGCCACGATCTTGTGAGTGGTCATGAACAGAAACCCGGTGGCCAGGACCTGGAGGAGCACGGCAACCAGCGCCGCCTGTGCCAGCCGACCCAGGTTGTCGACCAGCTCCTGGTCGGTGAGACCTTCGACGGCCAAGGGATCGAGGACGAGGAGCTGGAGGAAGTCGCCGGCTCCGGAGATACCGAGAGTAACGATGGTCAGTGTCCCGAGCAGGGTGAACGACCAGAACGCAGGGGCAAGCAGCCTGCGCCATACCCGTCCCAGGAGTGTCATCCCCCAGCCGAGGACGTCCCCGAAGGGACGTGGGGTTATCTGCATCGGTGGCGGTACGGTAACCCGGCCTCACGTGGAGTCTTGTGTGCCCGAACTGCCCGAAGTCGAGATCACCCGCCGCCACCTGGACGAGGCCATGTCCGGGCGCTGCCTGGTCGAGGTGAGGACCTCCCACCCCAGGACCTCCCGGCACAACAGCGGTCCGCAGGAGTTGGATCAGCGGCTTCGGGGCCGGCGGGTGACGCGAGTCGGCCGCCAGGGAAAGTTCTTGGCCGCGCCGTTGGACGACGGCCAGACCCTGGTCGCCCATCTCGGGATGTCGGGGCGCTTCACGGTCGGATACCCACTCGACGAGGAGCCGCCTCACACCCATTTCCGGGCGCTGCTCGATGATGGGGTCCAGGTGAGATTCGTCGACCCCAGGACCTTCGGGTTCGTCGCCGTCTTCGACGACGAGGAGTTGGAGACATCGGGGCTCTCCCGCCTCGGCCCCGATGCCTGGACGGCGGTGCCGAGCGTCACCGACCTTGGCATGCGGCTCTCGACGAGGACCGCTCCGATCAAGGCACTCTTGCTCGACCAGGTCATCGTGTCCGGCCTGGGCAACATCTACGCCGACGAAGCGCTCCACATCGCAGGGATCCATCCCCTCCAGGCGGGGCGGGATCTCACCGAGACCGAGCTCGATCGGCTCCTGTCTGCCGTCCGGACCGTGCTCGAGACCGCGATCGACAACGGTGGTACCAGTCTCGACGATCTCTCCTATCTCCTCCCCGACGGCAGGGCCGGCGAGAACCTCGACCGTCTTCGGGTGTACGGGAGGGCGGATCTGCCGTGTCTCGAGTGCGGGACACCAGTCGAGCGGATCGTCTTGAGGGGCCGGTCCGCCCACTATTGCCCGGTCTGCCAGGTGATGAGGCGATGACCGGCAAGGCAGTCCACGTCTGGGTGACGGGCGCGGTGCAGCAGGTGGGGTACCGCCAGGCCTGCCGCCAGCTTGCCCGGGCACTGGGTCTCGACGGTTGGGTGAGGAACGTCGCCGATGGCAGGGTGGAGCTGTTCGCCCAGGGCGAGGCCGACGCAGTGGAGACTCTCGTCGACTGGCTGTGGACCGGGCCGGCAATGGCCGTGGTCACCGGCGTCGAGTCCGACGTGGTGGCGGAGGACCGCACGATTCGGGACTTCTTCATCCACCCCGATCCGAGGAAGATCGGCTGAGCCGAGGTGCGCTGTTAGCCTTCCCCGATAATCACAGTCGTGTCATTCGGCAGGGAATCACCGGACTCTCTATGTATTTGAAGTCATTGAAACTCGTCGGTTTCAAATCGTTCGCCGACCGGACCCGTCTCGAGTTCCGCCCCGGGGTGACAGTCATCGTCGGCCCCAACGGATCGGGCAAGTCGAACCTGGTCGACGCCCTCTCCTGGGTCATGGGCTCGCAGTCGACCAAGGCGTTGCGCACCGGCAGGATGGAGGACGTCGTCTTCGCCGGCACCGCCACCCGTCCTTCTCTGAACCGGGCGGAGGCCACCCTCGTCGTCGACAACACCGAGCGGATGCTGCCCCTCGACCTCGACGAGGTGTCGTTGACCCGACGGCTCTACCGGGACGGGTCGAGTGACTACGAGATAAACGGGCTCGGCTGTCGCCTGCTCGACATCCAGGAACTGCTGAGCGACGGTGGTGTCGGACGCCACCAGCATGTGATCATCGGTCAGGGCCAGGTCGACGGGGTGCTGAACGCAACCCCTGAGGACCATCGCGCCGTCATCGAAGAGGCGGCCGGAATTCTCAAGCACCGCAGGCGAAAAGAGAAGGCCGAGCGCCGGTTGGAGCGGACCGACGAGGACGTTCTCCGTCTCCAGGACCTACTGGGGGAGATCGAGCGGCAACTGCGTCCCCTGCGCCGTCAGGCGAGGGCTGCCGAGCGATACGACGGTCTGAAGTCCGAGGTGAGGGAACTGCGTTTGTACCTCGCCGGGGCGGCTCTGGATGATTACGACCGCGAGCTGGGCTCGGCGAATGCCTCCCTGGGGGAGCACACCGCCCGCATCGCCTCCGACGAAGCGGCGTTGAAGCGCCTGGGGGCGTCGCTCGAAACGCTGACATCGAGGGCCTCCGCCGTCGGGAGCGACCTCGACAAAGATACCGGTGCCGCGGCGCGGCTGGAGACCACCATCGAGCGGCTGCGTCGCTTGGGATCAGTCGCCCACGAACGGAGTCGGGCGGTCACCGGGCGAAAACAGGCCAATATCGACCGGCGGGCGGATCTCGAGGCGGAGTTGGCCGAGATCCGGGCCGAGGTCACGGAGATGACCGCCGCCGAGTTCGATGCGACCGTTGCCGCCGAGAGCAGCGAGACTCGCTTCCGCGTCCTCGAAGACGAGGAGCGCGCCATCGCCACCCAGACCGCCCTGTCACCGGAGGGTGCACTGGCTGCCGTGCGCGGCGAGCTGTCGGTGCTGCAGGCAGCGGGCGTGCGCGATGCACGCGAGGTCGAAGCGATCGAGCATCGCCTCGACGTCGTCGCCTCCCAGCTCGGGGCCGAGTCGCCCGAGATATCCCGGATCAACGACGAGATCCGTCTCCTCGACGAGAGGGTCTCTGATCTGCAGGGCGATTACGAGAAGGCCAGCCGTCAACGCGAGAACGATCAGGGAAGGTGGTCCCGGGCCGAGCAGGTGCTCAACGACGCCAAGCTGCAGGTGGCAGCCGCCGAGGCGCGGATGGAGGCCGTCGAGGCGGCGCTGGCCGGCCGTTTCGACCTGGAGGCTCGCCGCTCGGTGGAGGTTGCGCCAGGTGCCCTCGGCAGCCTGCTCTCTCGTCTCGACATCCCTGCCGGCATGGAGAAGGCGGTCCATGCTGCGCTCGGTCGATGGGTCGACGCCGTCGCCTTCGAGGGCGTGGACGCCTTGCAGAAGGCGGTGGAAGTGGTCAAAGCCGCAGGGGGCGGAGGGGTCCCCGTGGTCTCGGCAGTCACCGCGAAGACGACTGCGGCTTCGGTGATCGCCGGCGCGACAGGGGTCGAGGCCATCCTCGATCGTCTCGGTCCCGGAGCGGACAGGCGTCTTGCCACCCGGCTTCTCGGCGACGTGGTGCTGGTCGAGGGCTGGACTTCGGCCTGGTCACTGGTATCGCGTCATCCCGCCCTCAGGGCGGTGACACCCGATGGAGATCTCATCTCGGTCGACGGGATTCAGATCGCCCATCCCGACGGTGCGGGCTCGGCCATGCTCGAGGCGGCGGAGGTTGCCGCGGAGCAGGCGAAGACCGAACTGTCGAGGGCCACCTCGATCCACACCGCGGCCAAGCGTGATTTCGAGAAGAGCCGGGACGCGGAGCGGGTCGCCCTCGAGCATCTCGAGGCGGCAGAGGCAGGGATGGCCGGCAAGACCGAGGCGATGGGAAGACTTCAGAAGTCTGTCGACGTGCTCGAGGGGGAGCAGGACAGGTTGCGCCGGCGTCTCGCTGCCCTCGCGGAGAGCACTGCGGAGCGAGATCGCCAGGCCTCGGACCTCACCCACCGTCTGCAGGCACTCGAGGGGGAGGAAGGCGAGCGGATGAGGATGTGGGAGGAGCTCGAGTCCCGTCGCATCCGGATCGCCGCCGATCGCGAGATTGCCCGCTCCGAGTGGCAGGACCGTGCCTCGGCCCTCCGTGGCATCGGTGAGCGCCATCGTCTGCTCACCGAGCGGCTGGAGCGGATCGAAGCCGAGCTGGGCCGGGTCGCGGATGGGGACATGGCTCGGGCCGACACAGCATCTCTCGAGGCGGTCGAGGCGTACTCGAAACGCGCCGTGGAAATACTGCAGCGCCGGCTCGGAGAGCTACGGGAGCGCCAGGCGGGCCTGCGCTCGGCGCACGAGGCCACTGTCACCGAGTTGGGGACAGCCCGGGCCGAGTTCGAGGAGCGTCGCGGCTCCGTTTCCTCGGCACGGGAACGGGTCGGCGAGCTGCAGGTTCGTCTCACCGAGCTGCGGCTGATGCGGGAGAGCGTGATCGAAGGGATCCGGCGCGACGCCGACGCAGACATGGAGGCCGCACTCGGTGCTTCCCGGCCCGGGTATCCCGAGGATGCCGACCTCGAGTCGATCCTCGAGGAGAAGGCGGCCCAACTGCGAAGACTGGGGCCGATCAATCCCCTCGCCGCTGTCGAGTACGCCGAGTTGGACGAGCGGCACCGGTTCCTCTCGGAGCAG
>JBOGEU010000395.1:0-5325 GCA_050741995.1 Acidimicrobiia bacterium
CGAAAAACGTTCATCTCTCGTTCACCCCCGGGCCAGGGCCCGGTCAACCACTCGCTTTACGTTCATCCCGGGCGGTGGGAGACCCAGGTGCCCGCCGAGTGAATGAACCTGAAGAGGAGCACATTGGGATGAACTCCGGAATCAACCGCCAGGCAGGCCTCGTTGTGGTCGTGGGCCTGGTCCTCGCCGCCTGTGCAGGCGACGGTGCGCAGCCGACCTCGACAGAAGATGGAAGGGCCGCAGGCAGCATCGTGGTCTCGGGATCGTCCACCGTCGAGCCGATAACGGCCCGGGTCGCGGAGGCATTCGACGGGGCCAACCAAGGGGTCGCCACCTCGGTCGAGGGGCCCGGCACCGGTGACGGCTTTGCCCGCTTCTGCGCCGGCGAGACCGATATCTCCGATGCGTCCCGCCCCATCTCCGACGAGGAGATCGCCGACTGCGAGGCGGTCGGCATCGAGTACGTCGAATTGCACATCGCCACCGACGGTCTCACCGTTATGACCAATCCGAGAAACGACGCAATCACCTGCCTGGCATATTCGGATCTGTACGCCCTGCTCGGGCCCGAGTCGGAGGGCTTCGCCAACTGGTCCGATGCCAACGAGCTGGCCGCCGAGCTCGGGGCTCCCAATGCCCCATATCCAGACGAGCCGCTGGTGATCACCGCCCCGGGCGAAGAGTCGGGCACGTACGACTCCTTCGTGGAGTTGGTGATCGCCGGCATCTCCGAGGAGCGTCTCGGTGAGGGCAACGACTTCACCAGGGCCGACTACAGCGCCTCGGCCAACGACAACGTCATCGTCCAGGGGATAACGGAGAATCCCACGTCTCTGGGCTGGGTCGGTTTCGCCTTCTTCGAAGAGAACCAGACGCTCAAGGCGATCGAGATCGACAGCGGCGACTCGGGATGCGTTGCCCCCACCGCGGGGAGCATCGCCGGCTTCGAGTACCCGCTGTCCCGACCCCTGTTCGTCTACGTGAAGACGAACGACCTGGCCAGCCGGCCCGAGCTGGTGGCGTTCGTCGACTACTACCTGTCGGACGAAGGTCTGGCTGCGGTCACCGATGCCGGGTATGTCCAGCTGCCAGCCGAGGACATCGCTGCCACCCGGTCGGCCTGGGAAGGGGCCATGGGATGATCGACCTCACCGGCGATGTGAGGCGTCGTCGCCGCGAGGGCATCGTCAAGGCTTGTTTCTTCGCCGCGGCCGCAATCTCGATCATCATCTCCCTCGCCATCGTCTTCGCCCTCGTGGGCAAGGCGTGGGCCTTTCTATCCGCCGTCGAGCTCGAACAGCTGTGGTCCAGCGGCTGGTTCCCGCGACGGGGGAGGTTCCAGTTGCTCGCATTGCTGGTCCACACCCTCATGGTCACCGGGATCGCGATGTTGGTTGCGGTGCCCTTCGGTCTCGGATCGGCCGTCTACCTGTCCGAGTACGCCGGGCCCATGAGCCGTCGTCTGCTCAAGCCGACCCTGGAGATCCTTGCCGGGATCCCGTCGGTGGTGCTCGGCTTCTTCGCCCTGCAGTTCATCACACCCAACATCGTTCGTGGCCTCTTTCCCGGGGCGCAGAGCGCCAACTTCCTCGCCGCCGGGATCGCGGTCGGGATTCTCACCATTCCGCTGGTCGCTTCGGTCTCCGAGGACGCGATGCGGGCGGTGCCCAATTCGTTGCGCGAGGCCTCGTACGGCCTCGGGGCCAAACAGTGGCACACCGCGCTCCGTGTCGTGTTCCCGGCGGCCATCTCCGGGGTGATCGCCGCGGTGATCCTGGGCATCTCCCGCGCCATCGGCGAGACCATGGTGGTCGCCCTCGCCGCAGGGCTCAACGGGATCATGACCTTCGACCCGACCAGCGGCGGTCTCACCATGACCGGGGCCATCGCCAACCTCGCCGTCGGGTCGGATCAGGTCGCAGGCGACGTCGCCGCCTTCCAGTCGTTGTTCTTCGTCGGGCTCGTCCTCTTCGGCCTCACCCTGGGCCTGAACATGATCAGCGAGCGCATCGTCCGTCTTTACCGGCAAAGGTACTGAGATGTCGCTGGAGACCAGCCCCATGTCCACAACGGACCTGGTGCGTCAGTCGATCGAGGGGCGGCGCTTCAGCCCGGTGAACGCCCTGGTGGCGACGTTGCTCCTCTTCACCCTGCTCTCTTCGGTGGTGATCCTGGCCACCCTGCTCGCCGACATCATCGGCACGGCTCTCCCCGTGTTCCAGGAGCGGGGCCTGTCCTTCGTCACCGACACCCTGTCACCCAATGCCGGGTCGGCCGGCATCCGGCAGGGGATCATGGGATCGCTGGCGCTGACTGCGTTCGTCATCGTCGTCGCCTTCCCCCTCGGCGTCGCTGCTGCGGTCTATCTCGAGGAGTACGCCACCGACAATCCGGTGACCAGGTTCATCAACGCCAACATCCGGAACCTGGCAGGGGTTCCGTCGATCGTCTACGGGATCCTCGGGCTGTTCCTGTTCGTCGAAGTGCTGATGCGGGGCGTCTTCGGGGCCTCGGGAGGCATCGCCGGGCGCAATGTGATCGCAGGCGGGCTGACATTGGCCGTACTGGTGCTGCCCATCATGATCATCACCACCTCGGAGGCACTCCGAGCGGTCCCGAGCGGTCTCCGCGAGGCGTCTCTGGCGGTGGGGGCCACCCGATGGGAGACCATCCGCCATCAGGTGCTCCCGGTGGCCATGCCGGCCATCCTCACCGGCTCGGTGCTGACCATCGCCCGAGCTTTCGGGGAGTCGGCTCCGCTCCTCCTGGCCGGTGCCCAGCTCTCGCTCTTCTTCAGCGTGGCCAACGATGCCTCGTTCGTCGATCTGCTGTCGAACCAGCCCTACACCGCCCTACCGATAATCGTCTTCAACTTCGCCCGGCAGCCACAGGCCGAGTTCGTGGCTCTCACCGCGGCCGCCATCGTGGTGCTGCTGGTGATGCTGCTCAGTTTGAATGCCGCAGCCGTGCTGGTCAGGGACCGCTTCGAGCGGAGATATCGATGATTCAGGAAGGCCACCCGATGACCACCGGCATCCAAGCCAGACGGATCGAGTTGCCGATGGAGGTGGCTGTGCCCGAATCACGGCAGCATGATGCGATCGATATGACCCAGCCTCCCACGGAACGGGCCCCGATCTTCGTCCTGGACAAGGTCAACGTGTATTACGGGTCCTTCCGGGCGGTGCGCGATGTGGAGATGACTATCCGCCAGAACCGGATCACCGCACTCATCGGCCCATCCGGATGTGGCAAGTCAACCGTTCTCAGGTGCTTCAACCGAATGAACGATCTGATCGATACCGCCCGGGTCGAGGGCCGGGTCGATTACCACGGAGTCGATCTCTACGGGGGGAAGGTGGACCCGGTCGAAGTGCGACGCCGCATCGGAATGGTGTTCCAGAAGCCGAACCCATTCCCAAAGAGCATCTACGAGAACATCGTGTACGGCCCGAAGATCGCCGGGTACAAGGGGAACTACGACGACCTGGTCGAGGAGTCGTTGACCAAGGCTGCGTTGTGGGACGAGGTCAAGGACAAGCTCGAGGAGTCAGGGATGGCACTCTCCGGCGGCCAACAGCAGCGTCTGTGCATCGCCCGCGCCATCGCCACCAGCCCCGACGTAGTGCTCATGGACGAGCCTTGCTCGTCGTTGGACCCGATCGCCACGCTCAAGATCGAGGAGCTGATGCTCGACCTGAAGAAGGACTACACGATCGTGATCGTCACCCACAACATGCAGCAGGCCGCCCGGGTGTCCGATCAGACCGCGTTCTTCTCGGTCAACGTCGACGGGCAGGGCCAGCGCACCGGCTACCTTGTCGAGTTCAACGAGACCGAGCAGATCTTCACCTCCCCGGTGCGGAAGCAGACCGAGGACTACATAACGGGGCGGTTCGGATGACGAACGTCGCAGACACCAATCTCCACTTCCACCAGGTCCTGGAGGCGTTGGAGCACACGGTCCTCGGGATGGTCGACCGCGCCGAGACCATGGTGGAGATGGCGGTGCAGGCCGTGATCAACGGTGATCTCGCTCTGGCCGATCGGGTCATCGCCATGGATGACGAGATCGACGAGACCAATTTCCAGGTCCATCAGCAGTGGGTGGGGCTCATGGCCCGCTTCCAGCCTCTCGGCTCCGACTTGAGGCGGATGAGCGTCCTGCTCCAACTCAATGCCACATTCGAGCGGATGGGCGACCAATGCGTAAACATCGCCAAGATCAGCCAGTTCAACGATGGCCTGCCCAGGGTGGAGCGAATCTGCGAGCAAATCAGGGAGATGGGCGACCTGGTCCGACCCATGATCCGCACCGCCATCGAGGCCTACGTGAGGCAGGACCTCGATGAGGCGCGGCTGCTCCCGGCCATGGACGAGCCGGTCGATCGGCTCAACGCCAACATGTACAAGGAGATCGTCGCCGTGGCCGACGACTCGGGGATGCTGGAGTGGGCGACGAAGATGCTGATGGCGTCCCGCGCCCTGGAGCGGCTCGGGGACCAGGCCGTCGACTTCGCCGAGCAGACGATCTACCTGATCACCGGGGAGCGGGTCGAGTTCGTCAAAGCGGGCTTCGATCAGGTCGACGACAGCGATGGATGAGCGCCGACGGCGCCGGGTTCTCGTCGTAGAGGACGAGGCGGGGCTGGCCGAATCTGTCAGATATGCCCTCGAGGTCGACGGTTTCGATGTCCGCATCGCCGACAACGGTGTCGCCGGCCTCGAGTCGGCCCGTGTCAACCGGCCCGATGTCGTGCTCCTCGATCTCATGTTGCCCGGGATGTCGGGTCTCGACGTGTGTCGCCAGATCCGGCTCGCATCCGACGTGCCGATCATCATCCTCACCGCCAAGGACGCCGAGTCGGACAAGGTGGCCGGTCTGGAGCTGGGCGCCGACGACTACATGATCAAGCCGTTCTCGATGCGCGAGCTGGTGGCCAGGATCAGGGCCCAGCTGAGGAGGGCGGCCAAGTCGGGTGTGCTCGCCGAGTCCAACGAGGTGCTCCGCGGCGGGCCGATCGAGCTCGACATCGACGCCCATGAGGTCCGTGTCGATGGGGAGGTGGCGGAGCTCCGTCCCAAGGAGTTCGAGCTGCTCGAGTCGTTGATGCGTCGCAAGAACCGTCTCTCCGCCCGCAATACGCTCATCGACGAGGTGTGGGGGCCCGGTTACTTCGGTGACACCAAGACGCTCGACGTCCATATCAAGCGCCTCCGTCAGAAGCTCGAGCCGGACCCCTCCCATCCGAAGTTCATCGTCACCGTGCGAGGTCTCGGCTACAAGTTCCTCGATGAGCCCTAGAGGGTCGCGCCGAACCCCCC
>JBOGEU010000396.1:0-2873 GCA_050741995.1 Acidimicrobiia bacterium
GACGGCCCCGGTCATCCGGGTGAACTCGAGCAGGCTCTTCGAGCCCGTCTCGAGGAGCTGTCCGATGATCTCGTCGACGTCGCCCCCCGAGCAGAACCCACGACCGCTCCCCGTCAGCACCAGAGCCGATACGTCGTCACGATGCTCGATCTCGCCGAGGAGATCCCTCAGATCGGCGTACACCTCGAAAGTGAGGGCGTTGAGCTTGTCTGGGCGGTCGAAGGTGACCGTCCCCACGCCCTCGTCGATCTCGAACCTGAAGTGCTCCCAGGAGTCGGTGAACGCAGCGGAGGCGCGGGA
Source organism: Acidimicrobiia bacterium (assembly GCA_050741995.1). GTDB lineage: Bacteria > Actinomycetota > Acidimicrobiia > Spongiisociales > ZC4RG35 > JARDZU01. The sequence goes on from JBOGEU010000396.1 coordinate 301, forward strand.
CGGGCTCACTGCGAACGAGGCTAACGCCTCGCTACGCGGCCACCCTCTCCGCCGGTGCGGCTTCCTTCGCCGTCAGGTAGGTATAGATGCCGTAGAGCAGGGCCAGACCGAGAATCGGGGTGAAGATCCGCTTCAGGGTGGCGCTCTCGGTGAACAGACCCACCGCGAACCCGATCACACCGATGTTGGCGCCCCAATAGATGATGCGGTTGGCGGAATCGGAGACCACCGATGACATCGCCATCATGGCGAAGATCAAGTTGGTGATCACCATGATGAAATTGATGTGATCCAGGGCGGTCAGCCAGGGGGATATCTCCTCGAACTCGGCGCCGGACGCGAACAACGAGACCACATAGGCGAGCAAGGCGACACCCAGGATGAGCCCGAGCACCGAAGTCCGCACCATCGCCCCTGTGATCGATTGACCCCACTGCGACGGCGCCAGGTACCTGCGCAACCTCCAGACGAGGATGATGAGACCGATCACCTCGAGCGGGACGTTCGACTGGAGGAGGGCAGCGTTGTCGAGGAGCAGACCCAGCATCCCGAGCACACCGGCGAGGAATATCAGCGACATCTGGACCACACCCGCCTTGGACTCGGAGACAGAAGGCGTGTCGTCTCGTCGCAGCAGCCACTCGATCAGCGCGGTTCCGGCCAGGATCACGTAACCGATCACCATGGCCGCCGGATGGGCGCCACCGAGTTGTTCGGCATTCTCGGGGGCGACTATCTCCACGTCGGCGAGCTGCAGCCCGAGAAAGATGCCGAGCACCGCACCGATCACCAGGAAGAAGAGCGCCAGCCCCATCCCGTACTCGGCCACGGTCCAGGTCTTGCCCCGATGGGAGCGGAGGGCCCAGACCAACATCCAGACCATGGCGACGAAGGCCAGCGTGCCGCCGATCGGCCTCTGGATGCTCGAGGTGGTGAGATCGACCGACCAAAACGCAAGCACATAGAGGGCAAGAGCCCAGATCGAGAAAGTGGCCACGGTGTTGCTCGATCGATCCCCGGGAGATCCGAACATCCAGATGGCGCCGCCGAATATGGAGAGGGTGATCCAACCCAACGTCCCGGCATGGACGTGGGTGAGGAGGGTGTTGCGGGGCGGGTCCCAGACATCGGTCCCGTTGAGAATGCCGATGACGACAGTGATGACGAAGATCACCAGTGCGGCGCGGAACAGGTTTCGCACGCCTGAGGGCATAGCTCCCATCTCGATAACTCCTCCGGTTCGGGTCGAGTGATTATCTCAGGCTCTTCCGGCCCGCGTCGGCATCTGAGTGGGAATTCGGTCCATCCCGTCCGGAAGATCCGCATACTGGGGTCATGACCAGGCCTCTCGTCGAGGATTGTGAGCGACTCGGGCACTCTCTCCTCGAGATCGCCGAAGCCGGTGAGCCCGGTCGCGTCAACCGCGACCTGGTCCGGGCAATCGCCGAACACGGCCTGTTCGATCGGGTCTTCGCCGAGGACCGGGTCACCGCGACCGACCTCTGTGCCATGAGACAGGGGCTGGCCCGGGTGTGCACCGATGCCGAGACCGCCTTCGCCGTCCAGGGCCTGGGGGCGATCCCGATCCACCTCCATGCGGCCGCCGAGCTCCGTGATCGGGTGATGCCCGGCGTTCGCAGCGGGGAATCCGTCGCCGCCTTCGCCCTGACCGAGCCCGGCGCCGGCTCGGACGCCGCCGGCCTGTCCACCGTCGCCGAGCGAGATGGCGAAGGCTTTCGCCTCACCGGCGAGAAGGCCTACATCTCTAACGCCCCCGATGCCGACGTCTACACCGTGTTTGCCCGCACCACCGAAGGGGCCGGGTCACGCGGGGTGACGGCATTCGTCGTGACCGGAGACCTCGACGGCCTCAGTGGCGAGACCATCGAGATGATCTCACCCCATCCCCTGGGCCGGATCCGTCTCGACGGGGTCAACGTCCCTGCCGGCAACGTGTTGGGCGAGGTTGATCACGGATTCAGGGTGGCGATGGAGACCCTCGACCTCTTCCGCCCCAGCGTCGGTGCCTTCGCCCTCGGCATGGCCGAGTCTGCCTTGCGCATCGCCACCGGCCACGCCATGACCCGCACCGCCTTCGGAACCCCGATATCCGAGTTCCAGGGGATATCTCACCAGTTGGCGAATGTCCGGCTCGACATCGAGGCCGCCGAGCTGCTGGTCTATTCCGCCGCCGCCGCCCACGACAACGGCGACAACGAGAGCATCACCGGCAAGGCGGCGATGGCCAAGCTCCACGCCACCGAGACCGCACAACGCGCCGTCGACACCGCCATCCAGGTGCTGGGGGCGAGAGGCCTGGAAGCCGGCTCCACCCTGGCTCATCTCTACCGCGAGGTGAGGGCGCCCCGCATCTACGAAGGCACCTCCGAGATCCAGCGCAACATCATCGCCCGCGAGCTCTTCAACGGGAGGTTGTGAGTGCTTACCTGAGGTACGTAGCGCCATATCTGGCGCTACCTAGACACAGAAAGCGGGCGGGCTTCCCGCCCACAGCTTTCTGTGTCGCCCTGGCGCCATATATGGCGCCAGGAACCTCAGGTAAGCGGTGACAC
>JBOGEU010000397.1:0-1040 GCA_050741995.1 Acidimicrobiia bacterium
GGTGTGGGCTATCGGCTTGTCGGTGTAGACGGCTTTGCCGGCGTCGAGAGCCTCGAGGATGACCGTTTTGTGCGTGTCGTTGGGAGTGGTGACCAGGACGCCCTCGATGTCGGGGTCGGAGAGCAGCTCGTCCAGACTGGCGGCCGATCTCGGAACCGCGTACTCCTCTTGAAACTTGGCCCGGCTCTCGGGTGAGCGCGAGAAGCAGCTGGCCAGCTCGATCACCGTCCCCCGCTGCGCTCCTCTGGCGAGGACTCGTGCCCAGCGCCCCAACCCGATCGAAGCGAGCCTCACTCGCTCAGTCATCACTGCCCTCCTCTGAGTCGGCTTCGAGAGCCAGATCGAGCTCCTCGATGTTGCTTGCGAAGTCGTCGTGGGGGAAGAAGCAGACCAGGGACATACGCTGTCCCGGGTCCGCCATGGTGGCGTGCGGTGTGTTCGTCGGGATGCGGTACCAGGAACCGGGGCCAACGGGGTGAAAGGTCCCGTCGAGCCACACCCGGCCGTGGCCGGAGACGACGTAGACGATCTCCTCGCTCTTGGGATGGCGGTGAGGTGATCGCGAGGCGACATGCTCGATGACGACCTGACGCACGGTCGACATTCCCTGGCCCGCGGCACGGAAGGGGTCGGCGGTGGACCTCCCCGGGAAGTCACGGAACCCGAGCTCGCCGGGCCCGACGACGGTCACGAGCGCCTCTCCCTCACTTGGAGGATTGTCGTGACCTGGCCCGCGATGTCATCGGCCACGGTCACCGCAAAGTCGCCGGCGCGAGCTCCGCTCGCCCATGCCGGGTTCCCATACCAGCCTGCGTCGGCGATCTCGGTGACGTCCGTTATGTAGCCGTAGACCTCCTTGGAGCGTCTCATGGCGTCGAGCTGCTCCGCCCCCTCGGGCCGTGTCGGCTCACTCACCCGGTCGGCGTGGACGAGATCGGGGTCGTGGGCGAGCACGGCCAAGGTCTCGATGCCGCCGCCGTGGGTCAGCTCTCCGCCCTGTGACGAATAGATCCGCTGCGCGGTGTAACAGGCATGTGCGG
>JBOGEU010000398.1:0-8958 GCA_050741995.1 Acidimicrobiia bacterium
GGGTGGGCCTTCGAGCTCACCGGACTCGATGGCTTCCATGTTCTCCGGGGTCGACCCGACCGGCAGGAAACAGACGATGGCATACCGACCGGCTTCGAGATCGAGGAACAGCGTGTCGCTGTCCCCGGGTGCCCCGAACGCCGCACCACTCCCCGACCCCCCCGGCCCCGGGTGTCAGCCCGTGAGGGCGGCCCTCGCCGCGTAATAGCCGCACATGCCGTGGACCCCGGCACCCGGTGGGGTGGCCGAGGAGCAGAGATAGAGACCGTCGCCGATGCGGTAGGGGGCGGTGGCGCCGAGTTGGAACACCTTCTTCGGACCGAACCCGCCCCCGGCGATGTCTCCCCGGATGTAGTTGGGGTTGTGAGCCTCGAACTGGCCGGCGTTCATGGTGTGACGGCCGATGATCAGGTCCCTGAACCCGGGGGCGAATCTTTCGACCTGTGCCTCGATCGCATCGGTCATGTCGACGTCCGATCCGGTGGGGACGTGGCAATAGCCCCAGGCCGTGTGTTTTCCCTCGGGAGCCCGGGACGGGTCGAACAGCGACTGTTGGGCGACCAGGACGAAGGGCCGTTCCGGGTGCGAACCGGAGTGGACCTGATCCTCGGCCTCGGCCACCTGCTCCCAGGTCCCCCCGACGTGGACCGTTCCCGCCTGAGGGCTCCACTCGTCGGCCCAGGGAATCGGCCCGTCCAGGGCCCAATCGACCTTGAACACCGCCGGTCCCGACCGCCAGGCCGACATGCGGCGCCGATCCCGGGGGCTGACCCGATCACCACCGATCCGGACCGCCGCCCGGGGCATCACATCGAGCACGATCACCGGTGCCGGGGGCAGCTCATCGAGTGAGCCGATCATGCGCCCGGTCTCGATCGTCCCACCCCCATCCATTATCACCTTGGCTAGTGCGTCGGCCACCCGCTGCGAGCCACCCTTGACCAGGGGCCAACCGTAGGCATGGGCCGTCACCGCGAAGAGGAGAGCCACGCCTCCGGTGAGGGGCGAGTTGAAGGGGGCGATGGCGTGGGCGGCCAGACCGGAGAAGACTGCGCGCGCCTCGTCCGAGGAGAAGCCGGAGGCGATGATCGACGCCGGCAGCGCCCCGCGACTGGCCAGCTTGACGAAGCTTCCCGGATTGTCGGGGACGAGGGTCATCGGCCCCAGGAAGTCCTCCATCACCGCGTCTGCAGCCTCGACCAAGGGCCTGAGGATTCGCCGATAGTGGGCCGCGTCGGCCCCGAACGAGGCCGCAGTCTTCTCCACATCCCGCTGCACGACACCGGCCCTCCCCTCACCGAGCGGGTGGGTAAAGGGGATCGGGGGGTGAGCCCATTCCACGTCCAGTCCCAGGTCACGGAAGAAAGGAGAGGCCACACCCAAAGGGTGGATTGCCGCGCAGATGTCGTGGGCATACCCGGGGAGGGTCAATTCCTCGGTGCGGGTGCCACCGCCGATCTCATCGGCCTGCTCCACGACCAGGACCCGTTTCCCGTGTCGGGAGAGCTCTGCAGCAGCGGAGAGCCCATTGGGACCGGCTCCAATCACTACTGCGTCATATTCAGCCATTCACTGTGATTGTGCCCCAGAACCGTTACGAAATGGTGATCGTTAGGAGCTTGCACGTCCCTTGGCGCCGTAACGATGACGGAACGCCTCTGTGATCTGATCGGCTGCAACGGAGAAAGGACCGAGTTGACCGAGCCGAGAAACACCGACAGTTGGGCCCAACCGGTTGACGCCTTCCATGTCGGGGACGTCGCAGAAGGTGCGCGCAAGGGGAATGTCGAAGGACGGAAACCGACCGGGCCACTCCAGGGCTTCGGCCGGCTTTGGCAGAAGACATACGAGGTGGCGATCCCTGGTCCGACTCCGGAAGCGGTCATTTCCACCTGGAAGGCCAACTTTGGCGAGTTCTGGTACCCGTCCAACAAGTTCTATGCCCCAGCCGGCGGGATCGCCCCGGGAGAGGTGGCTGTGATCGGGGGAGGAAAGGGCCCGACCAAGATCACGTCCGGGGTGAGGGTGATCTATGCCGACGAGCGGTCGTGGTCGTACATGACCCCCGAGGGTCATCCCTGGGCGGCGATCATCACTTTCAGCGCACACGAGTCGGAAGATGGGGTGACCGTGGCGAAGATCCATCTCCTGGTCCGGGCCAACGACCCGCTCTACGAGATGAGCTTCAAGCTCTACACCTCGAGGCTGGAAGACAAGATCTGGAACCACACCCTGACCCAGGTCGCCTCCCACTTCGGGGTAACAGAGCCACAGGTCGACGCCAGTGTCGTGCTGATCGACAAGAAGCGGCAGTGGAACCAGGTATCCAACCTGTGGAAGAACTCCGCGGTGCGTACCCTGCTTCGTCGGGACCGATAGCGCACGAGACCAAGAAATGTGAAGGTCGAGAGCTTGCGGTCGGCCATCACCCGAGTGTCGGGGGCCTACCTTGCGACCGCCGGCGTGGGGACCTGGCTCGCAGTGCGGGACGGCCTCGTGGGCAGGCCATTCGGCTGGGACCTCGGCTTGGGCACGCTGCCTGGCTTTCTTGTCGGGCTCGGGACCGGTTTCTTCATAGGGATGCTGGCCGAGCCGATCACCTGGGAAGTGGCCATGTCAGGCACGGTTACGAGTCTCGTTGCCGCAGTCTTTCTCTGTCTATGGCAGTCACTTGGTACCTCCTGTCTGGTGCGGTCCAACTGCTTTGCAGGAGCATCATCGAGCCATGTGAAGAAATGCACGAGAGCCATAGGCCCCTGGTCGTGAGGTCATTGGTCCCCGATGAACAGGGTCCTCGCCATCGCTCCGGGTGCACCCGGGGGCAAGATGCTCCCCGCCGATCGGCTCAGCGGTAGGTCCAGTCGGGTTGCTTGCGCTCCTGACGCTCGTCGTAGACGACGGTGCCGTCGCTGAGATCGAGGACCTTGGGTGTCGGGATCCGGTCCCGGTCGGAGAGACATCGACCGGCGAGATGTGCGGCGAAGTCATCGGGGAAGGCGGCAACGACACTGGAGACCAGTTTTTGCTCCTGAACCGGGAGGAAGCACCGATTCCCGTCGGCGACGACCCGGAGCCTCTCACCGATCAGGTCGAGGTAGCGGTCCGAGCCCTGGCCATCGCGTATCGACTCCAGCGCCGAGGTGATGTCGCCTGTCCCCAGCTTGCAGGGCAGGCATTGCCCGCATGACTCGACGAAGAGGAATCTGGACAGAGTGGTCACCACCTCGACCATGCAGGCGCTGTCGTCGTAGACGATGAACCCGCCGGCGCCGAGCCCGGTGCCCGCCGCCTCCATGTCCTCGAAGCTGAGAGGGACGTCGAGAGATGCCTCGGTGATGACCGCGCTGGCCACCCCGGGAAAGACGGCTTTGACCCGCCGGCCGGGGACAGGCCCGCCAAAGCGAGACAGGACCTCCCGTAGCGGCGTCCCCATCGGCACTTCGACCACTCCCGGCGCCGGCACGTCGCCGACGACGGTGCAGAGCACGGTCCCCGGTGAGCCCTCCGTCCCCAGCGCCCGGAACGTATCGGCGCCGTTGGCCAGGATCCAGGCGGCCTGGGCCAGTGTCTCGGCGTTGTTGACCAGGGTCGGGTTGGCGACGTGCTCGCCGCGGTGGCCGCCCTCGAGCTGGTGCGCCTCCCACCCGAGTTGCGGCGTGGTGGCATAGAGACCATGCATATAAGGGGGGAGCCAGCGAGGAAGCGGGTCATTGCCCTCGATCACCTCGAGCTGCGCCTTCTCCTCACCGAACAGGTACTCCTCGGGCCCGGTGACGACCCGAACCTCGATGTCACGCAGCCATCCTGCCGCAGTCATCTCGGCAAGCGCGGTTCCAACCCGATCCAGCTCCTGCCCTGTGCCAGGCTTGAGGGCGATGAAGGCTTCGACGGCGCCCACGGTCACGGACGCCGCGATCAGGCCTTCCAGCACCTGATACGGGTTGGCCCGGAGCAGGGCCCGATCTTTGAAGGTCCCCGGCTCTCCCTCGGCGGCGTTGCACACCGCGTAGTGATGCCGCCCGCCCCCGTTCACGATCGAGCGCCACTTGAGCCCGGTGGGGAACCCGGCGCCGCCGCGACCGCGAAGGCCGGCCTTGGTCAGCTCGGCGATGACCTCGTCGGCGGGAACGGTATCGACCCGCTTCAAAGCCTCCCCTCCGCCGACCTTCTCGTAGTCGGCCAATGAGGAGAAAGGAGGATCGGTGAGGAGACGTGTCGGCGGACCGGATCTCATGAGGTCACAGGGTCGGCCGCTCGGTGACGTGGAATCGGAGCCGGCAACCGGCATCGTGGGGATCGTGCGGCTCCAGCTCGTCGACGACGACGCCCTGGATCTGTTCTGCGAGCCCTTGTGCCAGTCCCAGGTGCAGGGCACAGACCGTCTCGGGGTCGACGGCGGCGCTGTCGGCGAAGGGGCAATGGCGAAGGGCGAACTCAGTTCGCCCCCCTTCACCCACCAGGACCGGGTCGAAACCACCTCGGGCCATGGCTCGAGCCAGCCCTTCGATGGCGTGTGCACCACGGTCGGTGGGAACCTCGATATCGGGGGCCGCGCGCCGTCCCACCTCCACCGGGCTGTCGCCGGTCTTGAGCATCTCGATCAACATCAGGCTTAGACGCTGATATGGGCCGCCGACGCCCCATCTTTCGTCGGCCGAAGGATGGACCGAGAACATCAGCCTCGGTCTTCCCTTTCCCTGCGCCCGAGCCGTCTCCCGGGTCACCAACCCGGCTTCGGTCAGTATCGAGAGATGTTGGCGAATTGCGTTGTGGTTGAGACCGAGAAGATCTGTGAGCTCGCCAACACCCACCGCCTGGGACGAATCGGCCAGGTAGCGGAAGATCCGGTGACGGGTGGGATCACCCAGTGCTCTCGCCTGTCGCTGGGTGGAGCTCTGGGTCATTGGCGAAGGAATGTGACCCTCCAGGTCTCCTCGTCGATGTGATCGGCAAGGTGGCGGAATCCCTGCTCACCGAGCACTGCTTCGAGCGGGACCGGCTCGAACGGCTCCTCACCGGCGGCGAGGAGTGGCCTGGCATCGAAAACCCGGGCCATGCTCGTGATGTCGACCACCCAGCGCTCCGTGCCATCTTCGATGTAGTCCCACGCGAACTGGCCGGGGCGCTCCGCGTCGAGTTGATACGGCAACGGGACTGGGTCGTGATCGTTGACCGGTCGCATCGTCTCCCCCGGCTCCAGCGCCGTGAGACGCTCGAAGATGGTGGTGTGCCGCTCCCTGGGCTCCAATTCCCTGACGTCGAGTGTTCTGGAGGTCACAGCGTGCCTGCTGGTTCGTGCCGATGTCTATCGTGAGCGAGGGACTCATGGGTTTCTCGATCCATCGCATCTACGAGGGACCGGGGGCAACTGGTCGCCGGGTGCTGGTCGATCGGCTCTGGCCCCGTGGGGTGACGAAGGCCGAAGCCGGGCTCGACGAATGGATGAAAGACGTCGCGCCCAGCACCGAGCTTCGCCGTTGGTACGGGCACGATGTCGGCCGGTTCGACGAATTCGCCCGCCGCTACCACGCCGAATTGGGCCAACCGCCCGGGTCGGATGCGGTGGAACGGCTCATCGCCCTCGGAGGCTCCGGTGACGTGGTCCTCTTGACCGCCACCAAAGATGTCGCTCATTCCGGGGCCCGGGTGTTGTTGGATCATCTCAGCTCGCTGACAGGGTCTTGACCGTGGCGACGATGTCGTCAACCTGGGGGAGATAGGCGTCTTCGAGGTCCGCGGCGAAGGGGACCGGGACATGTGGTGGGGTCACTCGTTTTATCGGAGTGTCGAGGTCCCAGAACAGCTCGTCGGCGACCCGGGCCGAGATCTCGCTTGCGATGCTGGCGAAAGGCGAGTCCTCCTGAACGATGACGAGTCGTGACGTCCTGGCAACCGAGGCGAGCACCGTCTCCCAGTCGAGGGGGACCAGGGTCTGGAGATCGATGACCTCGGTCGAAATGCCTTCCGACTCGAGGTGCTTCGCCGCTTCCAAAGAGGTGTGGACCATGGCAGACCAGGTGACGATCGTGACGTCGCTTCCCTGGCGGGCCACCAAGGCCTTGCCCAGGGGGACCTCATAGGCGACGTCGGGAACCGGCTCCTTGATCGAGCGGTACAGCTTCTTGTGCTCCAGGTAGATGACCGGGTTCGGGTCACGGATCGAGGCCAGGAGCAAACCCTTGGCGTTGTAGGGCCCGGACGGGGTGACCACCTTGAGACCGGGGTGGTGGGCGAGGAGGCCTTCGGGGCTGATCGAGTGGTTGGGCCCGGCGCGCAGACCGGCGCCGCTGGGGCCCCTGACCACCATCGGGACCGAAACCCCGGTCTTCCAGTGGTACTTGGCCGCCTCGTTGACCAACTGGTCGAGCCCGGGATAGATGAAATCGCTGTATTGGAGCTCGACGATGGGCCGCCTGCCCATCAGGGCGGCACCCACGGCAGAACCGATCAGGGCCATCTCGGCGATGGGAGTGTCGATGACCCGGTCCGGGCCGAATCGCTCATGGAGCCCGGCGGTGGCCTTGAAAGCCCCACCGAACCGGCCCACGTCCTCACCCATGATGAACACGTTCTCGTCGCGTTCCATCTCCTGGCCGAGGGCGGCTTTGATGGCATCGATCATCGTCGTCTCCGGTCCGGTGGACGGCGTCGGGTCTTGGGGAACCTCGCGCAGACGATGAGCGAAGACACCTTCCCCCACAGAGGCGGGGTCGGGGTCGGGCTGGGTTGCCGCCCAGTCCATCGCATCGACAACGCGCTTCTCGGCATCGGCCAGGATCTCGGCTCGGCGATCGTCGTCGAGCAACCCGCGCCCGCTCAGAAATGCCTCGAAGCGGATGAGCGGGTCACGTTGCTCCCATCGGGCCCGCATGTCGGCGGGCACGTAGTCGGCCGGGTCGTGGCCGGCATGACCCAGCCGACGGAAGGTGACCGCTTCGATGATGCTGGGGCCCAGGCCGGCTCTGGCCCGCTCCGTCGCCGTCTTGGCCGCGTCGTAACACGCCAGGACGTCGTTCCCGTCCACGACCTTGCCCGGGATCCCGTATCCGGCGGCACGGTCGGCGAAGTGGGTGAGGGCGGTTTCGTGATCGGTGGGGGTCGAATAGGCGTACTGGTTGTTCTGAATGGTGAAGACCACGGGAAGGCGAAGCACGGCGGCGAAGTTGACCGCCTCGTGCCAGGTGCCGGTGGCGGTGGCCCCCTCACCGCAATTGGCCAGGGCGACCCGAGGCTGGTTTCGCTGTTTGAAGGCGAGGGCTGTCCCCACGGCCACCGGGTATGCATCGGGAAGGGGGGAGACCACCATCAGCGTTCCGACATCCAGAGCAGCGAAGTGGCTGTTCCCGTCCCGCCCTCGGGCCGGGCCCTCGGCCTTTCCCAGGAAGTTGAGGGCAATGGCCTCGAGCGACACACCCTTGGTGAGCTGTGCCGTCAGGTCGCGGTGGGTTCCCCCGAAGATGTCGTCCGTCCCGAGAGCGGAGACGAATCCGACCATGGCCGCCTCCTGCCCGATCCCCGGATAGACGGCGCCGCCGAGACGACCGCTCCGGTACATGTTGTGGAGCCGGGTCTCCAGGGCGCGGCCCAACACCATCGATTGGTACATGTCGAGCAGCTCGTCGTCGCTCAGCTGCTTTGCCGCCCCGCTTGCCGTTATCGGCTCGAGTCGGGGAACAGCGGAGGGCTCGACCCTCGCCTGTCCGCTTGTGGTGTGCTCGGTCGTTTCGATCGCCTTCTTGATGGATTGACTTTCTCTAGTATACACTAGAACAAATCCTGATACCAGGGGATTTCCGGACGAGAAGGGGCCGCTGGCGAGATGAGCAGGTCAGGTGCCGGTGAAGTCGGGCTTCCGCTTCTCGAAGAACGCCGCCACCGCCTCCATCAGGTCATCGGTCAGGAGGTAGGAGGCATTCCACTGTGCCACGTAGTCGAGCGCCTGCTCCACCGTCCTCCCGTCGTTGGCCGCCAGCACCTGCTTTATCCCTTGCACCACGAGCGGGGAGTTCTCGGCGATCTCTGCGGCCAGCTCTCGGGCGGAGACCAGGGCTGCTTCCAGGTCGGGCTCGACATGGCCAACGAGGCCAATGGCCAGCGCCTGGGCGGCGCCGATGTCCTTGCCGGTGAATGCGAGCTCAGCCGTCGCCCCGGCGCCGACGATCGAAGGCAGCCTCTGCAGGGCGCCGACATCCGCTACCAGGCCCATTCGGGTCTCCCGTATCGAGAAGACCGAGTCGGCGGAGGCGAGACGTATGTCGCATGCGGTGACCAGGTCCACTCCCGCCCCGAGACAATGACCGTGGACCGTGGCGATGACCGGCTTTCGGGAGTCGGCGAAGCAGCTCGCGGCGCGCTGCATCTTCTTGATCGACTCGTAGAGCCGCTTGTTGGAGACAGCTCGGGAAGGTCCGTCGGGCTGCAACGCGGCGAGCATCCCGATGTCGATCCCCACACAGAACGCCGGGCCTCTCCCCGCCAGGATCACCGCCCGCACCGTGTCGTCGGCATCGAGCTCACCCATCGCAGACGGGATGTCTTCCCACATGTCTGCGGACAGGGCGTTTCGCTTCTCCGGGCGATTGAGCCAGAGGATCCCGACCTGATCCTTCAGTTCGATGTCGATGTGCTGAAAGCCCACTCCGGGAGCCTATTTCGGAGGGAGAGACCCTGCGAAGGCGAGACTGGTCTCCACCCACCCTCTCAGTCCGGTGTCGTCCTCTGTTGCCTCGGGGGCGACCAGGATCCAACCCTTCATCGGGCGCCCGGTCATGTCGAACACCCGCACCCCGGGCTGGGAGAGGGCAGTGTCCTGATCATCGGGGTCGATGCGAACCATCAGCTCGTCCTTGCTGACTCCAACCGCCATGTTGCCCGAAAGCATGAAGGCGATGCCGCCGAACATCTTTCGCTCGCTGATCTCCGGGCTCGCCTCGAGCATCTCCCGGACTCGGGCGGCCA
>JBOGEU010000399.1:0-5955 GCA_050741995.1 Acidimicrobiia bacterium
GCTGAGGTTCGTCGTTCCCTCCGAGACCGAGTGCAGGCCCTCTGGCCTTTGCCCGGAAGCTCCGGCATCCATAGTGTTCGAACGGGCCCCGCCGGTTGGAGCAAGCCGGGCAAAGGAAGGACGATGATGGCGGACGATTTTTTCAAGGATGTGACCGGGCCGGTGCGCTTTGGGGGCGCCGATTCACCCGATGACATGTCCTTTCGGGTCTATGACCGGGATCGTCCGGTGCTGGGGAAGCGGATGGAGGATCAGCTGCGGGTTGCGGTGTGCTACTGGCATTCGTTCAACTGGCCGGGCAATGACGTCTTCGGGTCGGGGACGCTGGACCGCCCATGGCTCGGAGCCGACGGCGATCCGTTGCAGGCGGCCAGGGTCAAGGCCGACGCCGCCTTCGAGTTCTTCTCCAAGTTGGGCGCCCCGTTCTTCTGCTTCCACGATGTCGACATCGCCCCCGAAGGCGATTCGTTCGCCGGGTCGGTGTCGAACCTGGAGACGATGGTGGACTACGCCGAGAAGAAGATGGCCGAGACCGGGGTCAGACTGCTCTGGGGGACAGCCAACCTGTTCTCCCATCCCCGCTACGCCGGCGGAGCCGCCACCAACCCCGATCCAGAAGTGTTTGCCTACGCCGCCGCCCAGGTCAAACATGCCATGGAGGCCACCCACCGTCTCGGGGGGGCCAACTACGTGCTCTGGGGGGGTCGGGAAGGTTACGACACCCTTTTGAACACCGATCTCAAACACGAGACCGACCAGTACGCCCGGTTCCTCCACCTGGTCGCAGAGCACAAGCACAAGATCGGGTTCAGCGGCACCCTCCTCATCGAGCCCAAACCCGCCGAACCGACCAAGCATCAATACGACTACGACACCCAATCGGTCCACGGGTTCTTGGAGCGCTACGACCTCCTCGACGAGTACAAGGTCAACATCGAAGGCAACCATGCCACCCTCGCCGGCCACTCGTTCCACCACGAAGTGGCCTACGCGGTGGCCAATGGGATCTTTGGCTCGGTCGACGCCAACCGAGGCGATGCCCAGAACGGATGGGACACCGACCAGTTCCCCAATTCGGTCGACGAGCTCACCCTGGTCCTCTATGAGATCCTCAAAGGGGGAGGGCTGACCACCGGTGGTTTCAACTTCGACACCAAGCTCCGACGCCAATCGATCGACCGCGCCGACCTCTTCCACGGGCACATCGGGGGCATCGACACCCTGGCCCAGGCCCTCCTTGCCGCGGCCGCGATCATCGAATCCGAGACATTGTCCCGCCCTCTGGCGGAACGCTATTCAGGATGGGCCACCCATCTCGGGGAGCGCATCATGAGTGGCGCGGAGAGCCTCGACAGTCTCCAAGCCGTGGTGGTGACAGGAGACATCGACCCCGCCCCCAAATCGGGCCGACAGGAGCACCTCGAGAACCAGGTCAACCGGGCCATCGGATCCACGAGGACCTGACAGCGATGAGCGGCATCGCTGCCCCTCGTCCCGGCGAGGACGGGGAAGCCGTTGCTGTCGAGATCGGTCCGTATCGGCTCGCGGTAGCCACCTCGTTCGGCCCCCGAGTGCTCGACCTGCGACTTGGTGACGCCCCTTCCATGTTCGCCAGGCTCGGCGATGACACGGTCATCGATCTCCCCGACTCCGGCGTCTATCGATTCCATGGGGGACATCGTCTCTGGGCCTCGCCCGAAGTGCCTGATGTCACATACGCCCCCGATGACATGCCCTGCCAAGTCGATTTCGGGCCAGAGCGGGTCTCGATCACCGGGTCTGTGGATCGGGCGGGCCTCATCAAGCGGATCGTGGTCGAGAGGGACGGCGATCGACTCGTCGTCGACCACACACTGGGCAACCCCGGCCCCGATGTGATCGAGGCCGGCCCGTGGGCGATCACCCAGCTTCGCCTCGGCGGGGCTGTCGTGCTGCCGACGACCGGCCCCGTCCCCGAGGGGCTCCAGGCTTCCCACAGCCTCGTGCTGTGGCCGTACACCGACCTCTCCGACTCGCGAATCACCTGGCGGCGCCGGGCTCTCGTCATCAGCGCCATGGCGGGCCCGCCTTTCAAGATTGGCGCCGGCCCGGGGCCCAGGAGGCTCGGGTACCTGCTCGACGGTCATCTGTTCACGAAAGAGCTCCCGGGCACCGGCGAGGGCGAGTATGCCGATCGCGGAGCGGTCGGCCAGGTCTATCTGAACCAGGCGTTCTGCGAGTTGGAGAGCGTCGGCCCGATCATCACTCTCGAGCCGGGGTCGACGGCCTCACACCGTGAGCTGTGGAGCATCGAGCCCTGTGCCGGCCCCGATGACGCCTACCGGCAGGTCGCGGGGGAGCCATTGTGAGCATGACGCTCGGGATCGACTCGTCAACGACTGCCACCAAGGCGATCGTGGTGGATGAGGACGGGAAGGTCGTCGGGGTGGCTTCGGCCTCCTACGAGTACGAAACGCCACGGCCCCTCTGGGCCGAGCAGGACCCTCATCTGTGGTGGGTGGGTGCCGTCTCGGCAGTGCGCCAGGTCATGGGAGAACATGGCGTGAAACCGTCCGAGATCGAAGCCGTAGGGCTGACGGGCCAGATGCACGGCTCGGTCCTGCTCGACAGCGACGGCGAGGTCGTCAGGCCGGCAATCCTCTGGAACGACCAGCGCACCGAGGCGGAGTGCGACGAGATGCGGTCACTGGTCGGCCCCGAGCGCCTCATCGAGATCAGCGGCAACGACGCGCTCACCGGCTTCACGGCTCCCAAGCTCTTATGGGTGCGCAAACACGAGCCTGAGAGCTGGGCCAAGGCTCGCCACCTTCTCCTCCCCAAGGACTACCTCCGTTATCGCCTCACCGACGACTACGCAGTCGATGTGGCCGACGGGTCGGGGACCATCCTCTTCGACTTGGCGGCCAGGACCTGGTCGCTGGAGATCGTCGACGCCCTCGACATCGACCCCTCGATCCTGCCCCCGACGTTCGAGGGTCCGGAGGTGACCGGGAGGCTCTCCGCCCGGGCTGCCGAGAGCATCGGGCTGGAGGAAGGCACGCCCGTAATCGCCGGTGGAGGGGATCAGTCGGCAAACGCCGTCGGCGTGGGGGCAGTTGGCCCCGGTGTCGTCGCCCTCTCTTTGGGCACCTCGGGCGTCGTCTTCGCCACCACCGATGGCCCGGCAGTCGAGACCAAAGGCCGGGTTCACGCCTTTTGCCACGCGGTGCCCGGCCGGTGGCACATGATGGGTGTCATGCTCTCGGCGGCGGGGAGCCTTCGTTGGCTACGTGATGCTCTGGCCCCGGACCGGTCGTTCGATGCCCTGGTCGAGGGCGCCGCGGAGGTCCCGGCGGGGAGCGATGGGCTCCTCTTCCTGCCTCACCTCACCGGAGAGCGCACTCCTCACCCCGACCCGCTGGCAAGGGGGGCGTTCGTCGGGCTAACCGTCCGCCATGACCTCCGGCACTTGAGCAGGGCCGTGCTCGAGGGTGTGGCCTTCGGGCTGAAGGACGGCCTCGACCTTATGATCGCCTCCGGCCTGCCCTACCCGGATCAGGTGCGCGCCTCCGGAGGTGGAACCAGGAGCGAGTTGTGGCGCCAGATTCTCGCCGACGTGCTGGGTGCCGAGATCGCCACCGTGCCCACCCAGGAGGGAGCCGCCTACGGAGCCGCCCTGCTCGCCGCCGTCGGTGCCGGCCGGTTCCCGACCGTCGACGACGCTGTCGACCAGGTGGTCAAAGTGGAGCCGACAGCAAAGCCCTCGAGTGACGTGGAGCTCTATCGCCAGGCCCACACCCGATACAAGGCCCTATACCCCGCCCTGGCCCCGACCTTCCACGCGTCGTAGGACGTCGAGCGTAAGACGCGAAAAGGCGAGGGATCCGAGCCCGTAGTGCACCGACCCCCAAGTCTCCCACGTGTCCCGCCGGAGCACTAGCTGTGACAACTAGCCATGGAGCTGTTCGAGCTCGGTCGTGGTGACCTCTTCGGGCAGCTTCCCGATGATGATCATGGCGAGGACCTCGTCCATGGTCACGTCGTCCTTCTTGACCATCCCGACCAATTTGCCCTGAAGCATGACGCTGATCCGGTCGGCTAGGTCGAACACGTCGTGGATGTCGTGGCTGATGAGGATGATCCCGATCCCTTCCTCTTTGAGCTGGCGAATCAGCTGCCTCACCTGATCGGTCTCTGCCGGCCCGAGTGCGGCCGTCGGCTCGTCCATGATCAAGATTCGAGCGTTGAAATGGATCGCCTTGGCGATGGCTACCGATTGGCGCTGACCACCTGAGAGCGAGCTGACCGGCACCTTGAAGTTCTCGAACTTGGGATTGAGGCGCGCCATCAGCTTCCGGGTCGCATCCTCCATCGACGAGTCGTCGAGCGTCCCCCACCGGGTGGTCAGCTCGCGGCCGAGGAACATGTTCCCCGGGGCGTCGATGTTCTCGGCCAGGGCCAGCGTCTGATAGATGGTCTCGATGCCCAGCGCCTTGGCATCTCTCGGGCTGGAGATCGTGACCGGCCTCCCCTCGACAAGGATCTGCCCCGAGTCGGGCTTCTGCGCCCCGGCCAGGGTCCGCACCAGGGTCGACTTCCCGGCGCCGTTGCCACCCACCAGGGCGACGATCTCCCCCGCGTAGAGGTCGATGCTCACATCCTTCACCGCATGTACCCCGCCGAACGAGACACTGATGTCCCGCATCTCTACCAGTGGTGTGCCCGACGTCATCGCGCCGACCTGCGCCGGTAGTAGACGTCCACCCCCAC
The DNA here is from genome assembly GCA_050741995.1 of Acidimicrobiia bacterium. GTDB lineage: Bacteria > Actinomycetota > Acidimicrobiia > Spongiisociales > ZC4RG35 > JARDZU01. The sequence goes on from JBOGEU010000399.1 coordinate 4,750, forward strand.
GGCTGCCACCAGGACCACACCGACCACGATGTCCTGAAGCGGGGCGTCGACACCAAGCAGGACCATGCCGGATTGCAACGACTGCATGACCAGGGCGCCGAGCACGGCACCGGGGATGGTCCCGATCCCGCCGGCGAGCGATGTCCCGCCGATGACGGCAGCCGCGATGACGTAGAGCTCGGAAAGCGTTCCCATGCCGCTGGTCGCCGCATTGAGCCTTGCGGTCGAGACCACGGCGGCAACTCCCACCAGCATGCCCATCACGATGAAGGTCTTGACCACGGTCCACCGGCTGTTGATCCCGCCCAACTCGGCGGCTTCGGGGTTGCCCCCGATGGAGAACACATAACGCCCGAAACGCAGGCGGTTGGCAATGAAGGTCATGACCAGGGCGACTCCGATGGCGAGCAGGACCGGGGTGGCGATCCCCAAGGGGATGTTGAGACCGCCCGGCGGGACGGGAATGCCCCTCTCCGCGGCGATCTGCTCGGCGATCGCCTTGGGGAGGTAATAGCTGTTGGTGACCCACACCGCCCCGATCACAGACACACAGCCGATCACGCCAAAGGTGACATCGGCCCACATCGGGCGGAGCCTGAAACCGAACTTGCGGCGGCGACGGCGGGTCGACACCAACAGCGCGATGATCCCGATGCAGGCGATCCCGGCCACGATCCAGCTCCAGGTCTCGCCGATCGAACCGCGTGCCCCGCCGCCGAGCAGCTGGAAGGTCGGGTCCATCGGGGCGATGGTCCGGCCGCTGGCCAGTGCCCAGGCCACACCGCGCCACACGAGAAGACCGCCAAGGGTGACGATGAAGGACGGCACCCCGACATAGGCGACGATTGCCCCCTGGATGCCCCCGAGCACCGCCCCCATGATCAGGGCGGCAGCGACAGCCAGGATCCAGATCGCCGGGTTCTCGAACCCGATGATCTCGGGAAGGATCTCCGCCTGGAGCAGGGCTATGGCCACCCCGATCGCCCCCAGCATCGAGCCGACGGAGAGGTCGATGTTGCGGGAAACGATGATGAGCACCATCCCGGTGGCCATGATGGCGACCGAGGCGGTTTGGACGGAGAGGTTCCACAGGTTGCGTGGGGTCAGGAACGTGCCTCCGGAGAGGAAATGAAACCCGACCCAGATCACGACGAGTGCCGCGAGCATCCCGAGCATCCGGGTGTCGATCTCGGTGGATCGCAGCAC
>JBOGEU010000400.1:0-1183 GCA_050741995.1 Acidimicrobiia bacterium
ATGTGCCCTGCGCCATGTATCCGTGGAACCCGGTGGTGAGCAACGCCGAACCGTCGACCATGGCCGCATCGACCATCTGGCCCTCACCGGTGCTGCGAGCGTGGATCAAGCCGGCCAGCAGCCCGACGGCGAGCATCATGCCCCCGCCGCCGAAGTCACCTACGAGATTGAGGGGGGGTATAGGAGTGTCGACGGTGCCGATGGCGTGAAGCGCCCCGGAAACGGCGATGTAATCGATGTCGTGCCCGGCGCGCCCGGCCAGCGGGCCGTCCTGGCCCCAACCGGTCATCCTCCCGTAGACCAGCGCCGGATTACGGGCCAAGACCTGAGCCGGCCCGATCCCCAGCCGCTCGGCGACGCCGGGGCGGAAAGGCTCGATGAGCAATTCGGCCGTCGCCGCCAGCCGGAGAACCACGTCGATTGCCTCCTCGTGCTTGAGATCGACCGCGATCGACCTCTTCCCGCGATTGAGCAAGTCGTGCCCGGCCGGGATGCGGTCGCCACCGAGGCGGTCCGCCCGATCCACTCGGATCACCTCCGCCCCCAGGTCCGCGAGGACCATCCCGCAGAACGGGCCCGGTCCCAGGCCGGCAAGCTCCACGACTCTCACCCCCCGAAGCGGGCCGGTCACCATCGGCGTGTCATGACGGCGCATGCGTTGTCCCCCCTTCCGAAGGGGGGACCGACCGAGCGCAGCGAGGGCGAGGGGGGTTTGCCCAGCACGCGCCACCCACTCGAGCAGCCCCCCCTCGGCCGACCCGAGGTCGGCCGGTCCCCCCGCTTCGCAGGGGGACAACACCCCGGGTTTGCGTTGTCCCCCCTTTCGAAGGGGGGACCGACCGAGCGCCGGCGAGGTCGAGGGGAGGGTTTGTCCGGCACGCGTGCAGCGCGATGAGTTTTGGCCCGCGGAGACGTCTCATACGACGACGGGACTCGAATCCGTCGGAAACCCGGCGAAAGGACACGAGACATGAGAAGACTGATCGTGCAGACCTTTCTCACCCTCGACGGGGTCATGCAAGCCCCTGGCGGGCCCGAGGAGGACACCAGCGGCGGCTTCGCCCACGGCGGCTGGTCGGTGAGCTATTGGGACGAGAGGATGGGTGAGGTCATGGACGACGCGGTGAGTGCGCCGTTCGCCATGGTCCTCGGACGCAAGACCTACGACATCATGGCCGCATAC
>JBOGEU010000401.1:0-1013 GCA_050741995.1 Acidimicrobiia bacterium
GCGTTGATGCTGCGAACACGCTGGACCCCTTCGCCATGTGCACAGCTTTCCTGTGCTCGGACTACTACGGGTCCTCCGTCCCACCCCGACGGCATCAACCGGCGACGGGCCTTCCCGCCGACCAGTAGGACACTGGCCGGGGAGGGGGCCACCAGGGTGGTTCCCACGTTCACTCTCTGACCGTTCGACGGGGTCGGCGCCCAGCTATGCCCCTGCAACATCGCCCCGGCTACGCCGCAGGCATTCACCGTGGCCTCCCGACCGGCGAGACATACCAGCCAAGGAGTTCCCCGCCCGATCTCGTGCGGGTGCGCGTTGCTACCCAGCCCCGATCCGTCAGGTTCGAGCTGGTGGGTTTCTTGAGAAGCGTTCAGTCGCTGGTTCCTCACGTACGCCTTTCCGTCTCGCTTGCCGGGCCCAGGCCATCTGACGGTGCTGGCCCGTCCCGGCGTTGTCAGGGCTGCTTGCCGCCCTCCCCCTCGTCCCAGGGATCAGGCTGCCCTCAGCTTCACCGTGCCGCTGCGACGACCCGGCGGCGGTGCCCTTTCATCACCGCACGGTCCGAGAGCGCCTCGTGGCGCTCCGCCTCCTTGACCCACAGGACCACCGATCGCTTGAGGACATCACGCTCCATGCGCAGCTCCGCCACGTCCTTGCGAAGCTGGTTCAGCTCGGCGCGCTCATCGACCGTGAGGCCCTCGGTCTCGCCGCGTTGGACCCGGTCACGCTCCACCCAGGTGCCCAACGTCCCGGGGTTGATCCCCAGGTCCCTGGCCACCACGGCGATCGGCTTACCGGTCTCACGCACGATCCGGACCGCTCCCTCACGGAACTCGGGGTCGTACTTCCGTCGTGTCTCTGGCATCACCACTCCTCATAGGGGATGCCTCCACGCTTCGGGGGGATGCCCGGCGATCGTTCGCGCCGCTCTGCTCCGGTCACATCTGGCCTTCACGTTTCAATCGTCGCGGTCGTCATCGGTAGGCTTACGGAGGAGGACGCGCTCAACGACC
>JBOGEU010000402.1:0-2861 GCA_050741995.1 Acidimicrobiia bacterium
CTCCTGACCTGTCGGCTCCCGTCGATCGAGAGACTGAGGAGGGAGCCGACGGCGGCTGACAAGGTCTTCCCTTGGGCCTCCGGCGACGCGGGTTAGGCTCCCGCTCCAGGAAGCAGGATTGGCGCCAGCTCTTCGGCGCAGGAGAGGGTGGAGACATGAAGAGTCGTCGGTCGGTGCACCCTCTTGTCGTGGTGGGGACGGTCACTCTAGCGATCACACTCTCAACGTTCGCCGGCGGTTCCCGCGTCTCCGCACAGCAGACCGAGGGCATCGGGCAGGAGGCGCTATCTCAGATCGCCGCGTTGGCCGAGGAGAAGGCTGCGCGTACACCGGCGGAGCGAAAGCTCGACTCTCAGGTTCTCTACGTATCGAGGATGGCGCAAGGCGAAGCTGTTGCCGCCGGCGTCCAGACCCTCGACATTGAACTTCCTGATGTCAACGCCCGAGGGGCCGTCCTCGACGTCAGCGTGGAAGTCGGAAAGACGGTCCTGGATGAGTTCGTCGCCCTCGGCGCGGAGATCATCGACATCAACGAGCGATACGACCACGTGCGGCTGCGGATCGAATTGAGCCAGGTCGAGGCGCTGGCGGCGATTCCCCAGGTGTCGTTCGTCGGGCCTAAGCGGGAGGCCATCACGAACCGGGTGGACGCCGAGGCCACTGCGATCAGGTCGCTCGGCGTCGAGTCGGTCGACGCCCTTCGAGAGCGCAAGCTCGTCGAGCGGGCCGAGACGCCGGCGTCGATCCGGCAGGGGCTGCAGGTCGAAGGCGCACTCCCCAATGTGGGGAGCCAGAACTCTGAGGGAGACCCGAAACATCTGGCCAACACGTCACGTTCGGCGTTTGGCGTCAACGGGACGGGCGTGAGGATCGGCGTGCTATCCGACGGTGTCGACGGCCTGGCCACGAGTCAGGGACTTGGCGATCTTGGGCCTGTGACCGTGCTTCCCGGGCAAGAGGGAACCGGCGCCGAAGGAACCGCCATGCTCGAGATCATCCACGACCTGGCTCCGGGCGCCGAGCTCTATTTCGCCACCGCGTTCAACGGCATGGAAAGCTTTGCCGACAACATCCGCGCCTTGCGTGCCGCCGGCAGCGACATCATCGTCGACGATGTCGGCTACTTGGTCGAGACACCGTTTCAGGACGGCCAGACGACTCCCTCCCCATTGAATGGCGGCATCGTGATCCAGGCGGTCAAGGACGTCGTGGCCGACGGCGCCCTCTTCTTTTCTGCTGCCGCCAACTCCGGAAACGTGAACGACGGAACCTCCGGAACCTGGGAAGGCGACTTCGTGGACGGGGGCCCGGCTACCGGAGTCCTTACCGGGGCCGGACAGGTCCATGACTTCGGCGGCCAGCTGTTCAACGTGCTGACCGCAACGACACCGAACCCCGTCACCCTCCATTGGGCCGATCCACTTGGCGGATCGGCCAATGACTACGACTTGTACATCCTCGACAGCACGGGCACCACGGTTGAGGACGCCGGGACCAATGTTCAGGACGGTACGCAGGATCCTTTCGAGTTCACGGGCCCGGCGTTAGCCGGGGAACGTATGGTGATCGTCAGGTTCTCCGGCCTAGATCGCTTCCTTCATCTCACTACCAATCGCGGTCTTCTGTCGATTGCGACCGAGGGCGAGACGCACGGCCATGCCGCTACCACCGCAGCCAACTCGTTCGGCGTCGCCGCGACATCGGCGCAGGTCAATGGTTCGAACCCGTTCAACGGCAGCCATGTCGTCGAGACCTATAGCTCGGACGGGCCGCGCCGGATCTTCTTTCAGGGCAACGGGGCTGCCATAACTCCCGGGAACTTCACGGAGACCGGCGGTCAGGTCCTTCAGAAACCGGATTTGACCGCGGCCGACGACGTATCGGTTACCGGGGTCGGCGGTTTCCCCAGTCCATTCCAGGGCACCTCGGCAGCCGCGCCCCATGCCGCTGCTATCGCCGCCCTGGTCCAGTCGAGGTTCCCAGCCGTTTCGGCATCAGGCATTCGTAATGCTCTCTTCGCGAGCGCAATCGACATCGAGGCCGGTGGAACCGACCGTGATTCCGGTCGCGGCATCATCATGGCAAACCAAGCGCTTGCCAGCTTGGCAAGTCCACCCTCGATGGCCTCACAGCCGGCGAGTCAGACCATCCCCTCTGGTAGCACAGCGATGCTGAGCGCCACGGCGTCGGGAACGCCGGTGCTGAGGTACCAGTGGTATAGCGGGACGAGCGGAAACACGACCACACCGATCGCGGGCGCCATCTCGTCGACCTTCACAACACCGGCGTTGACCGCGACGACGAGATACTGGGTGCGCGTCACCAATCCAGTGGGCACGGCCAACTCCACGACCGCGACGATCACGGTCACACCTTCGCCGCCACCTCCGCCGCCACCAACGGGTCAGCGGTTTGCGGACGTGCCGCCTGGCCACGTTTTCTTCTCAGCGATCGGCTGGCTGGCCGCCGAAGGGATCACGTTTGGCTGCAACCCGCCGATCAACGACCGGTTTTGCCCGGCCGATTCGGTGAGCCGGGGTGAGATGGCAGTCTTCTTGGTACGGGCCTTTGACTACACCGACAACGGCGGGGGGAATCTGTTCGTCGACGACGACGGCCTGTTCTACGAGAACTCAGCCGACCGCCTGTTCACGGCCGGAGTGACCCAGGGATGCAACCCGCCGACCAACAACCGCTACTGCGGCGATGACAACGTCACACGAGGTCAGATGGCTGCTTTCCTGGCTAGGGCTTTCAGCCTCCCTGCTTACAACGGGCCCGACCGGTTCGTCGATGACAACGGCAGCATCTTCGAGGGAGCCCTCGAGAAGTTGGCCCAAGCCGGGATCACGGTGGGTTGT
>JBOGEU010000403.1:0-6187 GCA_050741995.1 Acidimicrobiia bacterium
GCCCTTCGGGCTTTGTGAGTGAGCGCTCACTCACTATCATCGACGGGTGAGCAATAAGCACAGGGCCGAGCCCATGGCCCCCGAAGAGCGCCGACGGGCCATCGTCGCGGCGATCATCCCCCTCCTCGTCCAGCGGGGTCAGGCATTGACCACCAGAGAGATGGCCGATGCCGCCGGCATCGCCGAAGGGACGATCTTCAAGGTCTTCCCCGACAAGGCTGCGGTGATCGAGGAGGCGATTCGCGCCAGCATCGACCCCGAGCCTGTTTTACGCCATCTGTCCGAGATCTACACCCAGGCTCCGCTCGAGATCCAGATCGCCGAGGCGGCTCGGATCCTGTTCGAGCAGTTGGACACGGTGCTAGGTCTTCTCTCTGTGATGCGGGCCCTCCCCCAGACTGGTGAGACACGCCATCCAGGCCCGCCCCCGTTCGTGACGAAGGCCAACACCGCGATCAATGCGGCTCTCACCGAGTTGTTCGAACGACACCAGGACCGGCTCCGCTTCGAGCCCGCCCGAGCGGCCGCGGCGTTGCGGGGCCTGATCATCGCCACCGGTCATCCGTCCATGGGCTTCACCGAACGTCTCAGCGTCAACGAGGTGGTGGAAGTCCTCCTGAACGGGATCACCCTCCACGACGAAACGAGGGTGGGCTGATGTTGCTTCGGATTCTCAAGAAGTATCTGGCCCCATACAAGCGGTGGCTCAGCTTCGTGGTCGTGTTGCAGCTGATCGGCACGATCGCCTCGCTCTACCTGCCGAGCCTCAACGCAGACATCATCGACAGGGGGGTGGTGACCGGGGACACCGACTACATCATTCGTGTCGGCCTGGTCATGCTCGGCGTCTCGCTGCTTCAGATCGCCTGCACCATCACCGCGGTCTATTTCGGGGCCCGTACCGCCATGGGTTTCGGCCGTGACCTTCGCTCCTCGATCTTCTTCCGGGTAGGCGAGTTCTCGGGTCGGGAGATGGCGGAGTTCGGGGCCCCGTCACTGATCACCCGGAACACCAACGACGTGTTGCAGGTGCAGACCTTGGTGTTCATGAGCCTGACCATGATGGTGATGGCCCCGATCATGATGGTCGGCGGCCTGATCATGGCCCTGCGTGAGGACCTCGGGCTGTCCTGGTTGGTTGCGGTGGCCGTGCCGGTCCTCGCCCTGGCCATCTGGTTCGTCGTGTCCCACATGGTGCCCGGATTCCGGCTGATGCAGGACCGGATCGACACCGTGAACCGGGTGCTTCGGGAGCAGACGGCCGGGATCAGAGTGCTCCGCGCCTTTGTCCGGGAGCGTTTCGAGACCGACCGTTTCAGGCGAGCCAATACCGAGTTGACCGACGTCTCACTCGGGGTGGGGCGATGGATGGCCGCCATGTTCCCGATGTTGATGCTGGTGCTGAACGTGTCCAGCGTCGCCGTCCTATGGTTCGGGGGCCTCAGGATCGAGGAAGGTGCGATGCAGATCGGCGCACTTACCGCCTTCCTCGCCTATCTGATCCAGATTCTGTGGTCGGTGATGATGGCCACCTTCATGCTGGTGATGATCCCTCGGGCCTCGGTGAGCGCCGACCGCATCGGCGAGGTGCTCGACACCGAGTCCTCGGTCGTGGTCCCGCCGGCAGGGGTGACCCGGCTCGAGCGAAAGGGAGAGCTCGAGTTCGACGGAGTCGGGCTCACCTATCCCGGGGCCGTCCACCCGGTCCTGAGCAACGTGACCTTCTCCGCCCTACCCGGCCAGATCACCGCCATCATCGGGTCGACCGGCGCGGGCAAGACCACTCTTCTCAACCTGATCCCCCGGCTCTTCGACGTCACCGAAGGGCGGGTCCTGGTCGACGGGGTCGACGTCAGGGAGGTCGAGCCGGACACGCTGTGGTCCAAGATCGGTCTGGTCCCACAACAGGGCTACCTTTTCACCGGGACCGTGGCCAGCAACCTCCGCTACGGGAAGCCAGACGCCACCGAGGAGGAGATGTGGGCCGCGCTGGAGATCGCCCAGGCCCGTGACTTCGTCGCCACGATGGAGGGCGAGCTGGAAGCGCCGATCTCACAGGGTGGCACCAATGTCTCCGGCGGCCAGCGGCAGCGTCTCGCCATCGCCCGAGCCCTGATTCGAAGACCTGAGATCTATCTCTTCGACGACTCGTTCTCGGCCCTCGACCTGGCGACCGATGCCCGCCTGCGCAGGGCCTTGAAGCCCTACACCGCAGAGTCGACGGTCGTGATCGTGGCGCAGAGGGTTTCCACGATCATCGACGCCCACCAGATCGTCGTGCTCGAAGACGGGGAGGTGGTGGGTCTCGGCACCCATGAGACCCTGCTCGCCACATGTCCCACCTACGTGGAGATCGTCGAGTCCCAGGTCAGGGAGGAGGTGGCCTCATGACCGGTCGGATGAAGCAGACCGAGCGGATCCAAGCCGGGCCGATGCACGGAAGGGGTGCGTTCGGTGGGGGCATGATCGGGCAGAAGTCGATGGACTTCGGCCCCTCCGCACGGCGTCTCGTCGCCCGGCTGCGTCCCCAGATGCGCAAAGTGATCGCCGTCCTGATCGCTGCCGTGGCCAGCGTCGCCCTGAGCGCGATCGGCCCCAAGGTGCTTGGCCGCGCCACCGACCTGATCTTCGCCGGCGCCATCGGCAAGCAGCTGCCGGCGGGGATGACCAAGACGCAGGCGATCGAGGCGGCGCGGGCTGCCGGCCAGAGTCAGGTTGCCAAGCTGTTGTCGGGCGTTGACCTGGTGCCGGGCCAGGGGATCGACTTCGGGGCCGTGGGGACGGTGCTCCTCATCGTCCTCGCCCTCTACATCGGCTCGTCCTTGCTCGGCTATCTCCAGGGGTACCTGCTCAACGACGTGGTGCAGAGCACGATCTTCAGGATGCGGGCCGAGGTCGAGGACAAGCTCAACCGGCTCCCCCTCCGCTACTTCGACCGCCAGCCCCGGGGTGAGCTGCTGAGCCGTGTCACGAACGACATCGACAATGTCTCCCAGAGCCTGCAGCAGACGATGAGCCAGATGCTCAATTCGCTGCTCACGGTCCTGTTCACGGTCGGGATGATGTTCTACATCTCCCCGACGCTGGCCCTGATCGCCCTGGTCACCATCCCGGTCACGATGATGGTCGCCGGCACCGTGATGAAGCGGTCACAAGGTCACTTCATCACCCAGTGGCGTCGCACCGGGGCTCTCAACGGGCAAATCGAGGAGGCCTTCACCGGTCACGCCCTGGTCAAGGTCTTCGGACGGCAGAAGGAGGTCCAGGAGTCGTTCGAGGTCGACAACGACGGCCTCTACGAGTCGAGCTTCGCCGCCCAGTTCCTCTCCGGACTGATCATGCCGATCATGATGTTCATCGGAAACCTCAACTACGTCATCGTCGCCGTGATCGGGGGTCTCCGAGTGGCCAGCGGGACGATGAGCCTCGGCGACGTCCAGGCGTTCATCCAGTATTCACGTCAGTTCAGCCAGCCGATCAGTCAGATCGCCTCGATGATCAACCTGCTCCAGTCGGGAGTGGCCTCGGTCGAGCGAGTCTTCGAGCTACTCGATGCCGAGGAGGAGGTCTCCGATGAGGACCAGCCCAAGCAGATCGAGAGTCCCCACGGACGGGTCGCCTTCGAGAACGTCTCCTTCCGCTACGACGAGGAACGGCCGCTCATCGAGAGCCTTTCCCTGACTGTCGAGCCGGGCCAGCAGGTGGCCATCGTCGGGCCGACCGGGGCGGGTAAGACCACCCTGGTCAACCTGATCATGCGGTTCTACGAGTTGGACGAGGGCCGGATCACCCTGGACGGTGTCGACATCTCGCAGATGCAACGGGCCGATCTTCGCTCTGAGATCGGAATGGTGCTCCAGGACACCTGGCTCTTCCGGGGCAGCATCCGGGACAACATCGCCTACGGGCGGCCCGATGCCACCGAAGACGAGATCCTGGAAGCGGCGCAGGCCACCTTCGTCGATCGATTCGTCCACAGCCTCCCCGATGGTTACGACACCGTCATCGACGACGAGGCGGGGAACATCAGCGCCGGCGAGAAGCAGCTGATCACCATTGGCCGTGCGTTCCTCGCCGACCCGGCGCTCCTCATCCTCGACGAGGCCACGAGCTCTGTCGACACCAGGACCGAGCTGCTGCTCCAGCATGCGATGGCGGCGCTGCGGACCGACCGCACCAGCTTCGTCATCGCCCACCGACTCTCCACCATCCGGGATGCCGACCTCATCCTGGTGATGGAGGAGGGGCGGATAGTGGAGCAGGGAAATCACGACGAGCTGATAGCAAAGGGTGGGGCATACGCCGACCTTTACAACGCCCAGTTCACCGGAGCAGTGGATGAGGAGCCGGCCGCCTGAGCCCGATGCGTGTTCGCCGCCGCTTTCTCTGTCGGCGTGCCTCAGGTAAGCGGTTCCTCCTCCGCCCAACGATGAACCCGGATCGTCTCCGGGTCGAAGCCGACCCCCGAGCAGAACTCGACGAATCTGTGCCGGGGCACTCCTCGCCACTCCAGGTCGGCCAGGGACTGCTCGATGGGGACGTCGAGCCTTAGCGTGGTCAGCTCCCGATAGCGGTAGGCCAGCTCGAGATTGTCGCGAAGGGTGGCGGCGAGCTTGTCTGCTCCGCGGACCGTGACCTCCCAGTCGGCGGCGGACTCCGGTATCAACTCCAGACGGGGATATCGCGCCAGGACGGTGGATGCCGACTTCGCCCCCCATCCGGCCAGACCCGGCACCCCATCGGCGGTGTCTCCCATCAGCGCCAGGTAGTCGGGAATCGACTCGGGGTGGATGCCGAACTTCTCCACCACGGCCTGCTCGTTGAGGATCTTCTGCTCCCTGCGGTTGTAGGTCACGATCCGGTCGCCGATGACGAGCTGATTGAGATCCTTGTCCGGGGTGGCGATGACCACCTGCTCCACATCGTCCGCCCAGCGGATAGCCGCGGCGGCTATCGCGTCATCGGCCTCGAACTCGATGTTGCGCCAGACCACCACCCCGAGCGCCTCCAGCGCATCCTCGGCGACGGGGAACTGGGCGAGCAGATCCTCGTCCATCCCGGCCGACGACTTGTAGGCAGGGAACATCACGTTGCGGAAGGACTCGATCACCGTGTCGAAGCTGGCGGCGAGGTGGGTCACCCCGGGCTCGCGCAGGAGGGCGAGAGTGGACTCCATGATGCCGAGCGTGGCTTTCAGGTCGGAGCCGTCGGGGCCGGTCACCGTGTCCTTGCGCCCGTAGTGAGAGCGAAACAGCTCGTAGGTACCATCGAGTAGGTGGAGACGCACCAGCCTGATCTTACGTCTGACGGGGCGACAGAGCCCTGGGACAACCTGTCATCGGAGCTCTCGCACATCGGTGACCGCCTCAAGGATGCCTATCACCAGGCTGCATCCGACGGCGGCCCCACCGACGAAGAGATCAGAGATGCCTTCGCCACCCTGGCCGCCGCATGGGACCGGCTAGCGGCATCCTTTTCTGCAGCACTCGGCGATCCCCGGGCGCGGGCTCATCTCAAGAATGCCGCCGGCTCGCTGGTCACCGCCCTCAAAGCAATCGTCTCCGACCTCGGGGATGGCCTCGACGTCGAGGGAGGCGATGGCCCCAACGACGAGGGCGGCGTGGAGCTCAGGCCCCGCCGGCGAGACGGGCCACCAGGCCATTGAGCAGCGCGGCGCCGGTGGCGGCGTCGTCGACGGTGACCGCAAAGCGCCTCCCGCCGGTGAATGTCACTTCCAGTGCGTCGCCACGACGGAGCACTATGGCTGACCCATTGGGCGAGGCACGCCACCCCCACCCTCCCCACTCCGACGGCTCGAGGTCTATGGCGCGGGCGGACGAGATCTTGACCACGGGGATCCGACGCACCGGAATCCCACCCAGCCGGACCGTGAGGCCGTCGTTGTTGACATTGACTTCGACCTGCATGAAGGCGAGGGCGAGCACGACCAGCAGCCCGGCCGGCCAGACACCCCAATCCGGGAGCAGGGCGAACACCAGCACGGCGGCACCAAGCAGGGCCAGTGGCCAGCGCACCGAGGCCCGGCCCACCCAGGACACTCTCTCGCCGGGCAGCACATCGATGACCGGTCCGTCGGACTTCGTGAGGGCCCGTTCGGGAAACTTTCGGCGGCCGAGGAGCAACCCGCCCAGCCCACCGCCGAAAGCCCCGACGAGAGCGATTCCCA
>JBOGEU010000404.1:0-1664 GCA_050741995.1 Acidimicrobiia bacterium
ACGATGGTGGCCCCGTCGGCGGGGTCGAGCGCCACCTCTGAGATGTCGCCATCATCGTCCCTGGTGATTGTCACGTTCAGCCCGGAACCGAGCACGGGAAGAGTCGACAGGACGTCCGTGGTCTGCGAATCCGGAGCGATGACCTCGGTATTGGTCGGCTCGTCCCCGGTGCCCTCCTTGTCGTCGTGCGCCTGCGCCATGCCGGGCAGCGCAACCACCACGGTCATGGCAAGACAGGCCATCAGCGTTTTTCGTCGGTCTCGGAATCTCATTTCGCCTTCTCCTCGTTGGAGTCTTCAGTCGTGGCGATCAGGCCACGCGTCGGTGGACGATCGGTCCTGGCCGTCGTCCTCGTCGTCGTGTCGCTCCTCCTGTTCGTCGCTTTCGTTGTCGCTCGACTCGTCGGCTTGCTCCCCATCCGACGAACCGAAATCTGCGTCGTCCCCCTCGTCGCCCTGCCACTCCTCTTCGTGTCGATCACCGGTCTCCCGGTCGTCATGGTCCCTTCCGCGCTCCCGGTCCTCGGCCTCGCCCCGGCGTGGGTCGTCGGATGAGCCACGAAGGAAACCGGGCGGGTCGACGAAGCCCGGATCGCACCTGTGGTGGATCTCTTCGCGAAGCTCTACGAGCTCTTCGCCTTCGATCTGGCCCTGGCCCGTCTCTCCGAGGTCGCCGGGCTCACAAGACCGGTCGTGGTCCTCGTGGTGGTCACGGTCGCGTTCGACGTCGGGATGTGAGCCCATTTCAGCCTGCTCGACGGGCGCCGGTGCCTTGGCTTCCGCTGCGGTCTCGGCCTGCCCTAGCTGGATTGGCTCTACATTGATCTCGCCGTCGCCGGGAGCGCGATCTGCGTGCGTCGAGCCCGGTGCCGCCGTGTCCAATGCGGCGACGTCGGGGTAAGGGATGCGAACCGGGACGGGCAGGGATCGAGCCGCGTCGGCCACCACCGTCTGCAGCGGCCCGGGCAGCCCTCCGGCGGCCGCGATCCCCCCGGTGCCGAACACCGTCGTCACGGCGACGGCCGCCGCCACCCACCGTATGGCATGGGAGCGAGCCGCCCGAGATGCGGACCGGGCGGCCGAGGCGCTCGCCATCACGTGCCGGCCGGCGGTCAGCTCATCGGGTGGCGAGAAGAGTTCGTCAGCCAGAGCCGACAGGAAGGCTTGGGAGTCGCGGTTCGGCTCTGGCTGGCGCATACCGATGGAAATCGTCCGGGGAGCGCGTTTCCTTACGTTTCCCGGAGAAGATCTTTCAGCGCCACCCTCGCCCGATGATTGAGCTGTTCGACCGAGCCCGTCGTTCGACCGGTGATCTCCCCGATCTCACGGGCAGTCCACCCGCCTATCGCCTTCAGGATGAGGACCTCGCTCTGATCATCGGTCAACTGATCGAGCAGGGCCAGCAGGTCGGCGAGGCCCACGATGGCAAGGGCCTCGCCCTCGACATCGGCCCCCGAAGGGATCAGCTCGTAGGTGCCGGTATCGAGGGCATCTTCCCTGAGTCGGGCCCGGCGACGGATTGTGTCCACGCGTCGGGCCCGCACGATCGTGAACACCCATGCCCTGAAACCGCGGGCGTCGCCCCGGAAGCCGCCGATGCCCCGTGCCACGTCGAGGAAGACTTCCCCCAGCACGTCCTCGGGATCATCGATGTGACTGGCGCGG
>JBOGEU010000405.1:0-1175 GCA_050741995.1 Acidimicrobiia bacterium
GTTGGGGCCCTTGCGAAAAGTAGTGCCGATGGGATGGATGGGAGGCAGGTAGAGGACGTCGAACCCCATGTCGGCGACATAGCCGAGTTGTTTTGCCAGATCGACGAATGCTTGCCCCTCTGGCTGGGCCGCCCACGATCGGGGGAAGAGCTCGTACCAAGTGGAGAAGCCTGCCTTCTCACGGTCGACGATCACCTTGTATCGGCGGGAAGATCGGGTGGCCCTCGACCGGTCAGGGTGCTCGTCCATCAACGCCTTCAGCTCCTCCGAGAAGGCGGTCTCGAGACGCTCGGTCAATTCGAGACTCGAGTCGCCGAGCGATGCCGCGTGCTTCTTCAGCGTCCGGCCGGCCTTTCCCTTGGCCCGGGTCGAGGCTGCCGACGCGAGCTCGGCGCCGAGCTGGAGGTCGACGGTCACATCCAGCTCGGCGGCGACCTTCTTCTCGAATCCGTCGAGCCAGCCGGCGAACTGATCGACCCATCCCTCGATCTCGTACTCCCAGACACCGATCTCTTCGGGGGTGAACTCGGATCTCCAACGATCGTTGCCGATCGGGATCATCCGTGTCTCGGCCCAACGTCGCGATCCGGTCTTGCGGGTGCGCATGACGGCGCCGATGGTGTCGTGACCGTCGGCGAAGACATCGGCCTCGACCGTGATCTTCTCTCCGACGAGTCTCTTGGCGGCGAAGCGGCCGCCGTTCACCCGCGGCGACTCGCCTTCGATCACCACTCGCCCCGTGGCCGCTGGAATCTTCGCCATAGCGGCGAATCTAGTGCACCGACCCCCAAGTCTCGCACGTGTCCCGCCGGCCCTCGACGCCCCTGGCTGCGTCCTCGTCCTCAACGCACCGCACCGGGTGCGCCTTCGTCCTGCGTCCTTGCCAGGAACGCCGATGACTCGGCGTTACACGCACGGAACTTGCGAGCCGGAGCACTTGGCCCCCCTCAGGCCCGGACTTCGTCCCGCATGAAGGCGATGTAGGCGAGGGCGAACATCACCGCGGTCAACGCGACCAGGATCACCATCTGGGGCCAGACCACGAGCAAGCTCTGGGTCAGGTCCAGCTCGGACACGATCGCCCGATCGACCTGCTCCACGGTGACCAATCCCACGGTGCGCACCTCGGGATCGAGGAGCACGCTCGACCCCTGCTGGAACAGGGTGACCGGGGA
>JBOGEU010000406.1:0-7885 GCA_050741995.1 Acidimicrobiia bacterium
CGGCTGTCGCCGAGGACGTGGGCGTCGGTGTGTCTGTTGAACAATTCGAGGAATTCGGACGACACCGATTCCTCGACCAGGAGCCGGGTCCCGGCGAGACAGCTCTGGCCCGAGTCGTCGTACTGGCCGGCCGCTCTCCGCGCCGCTGCCTCGATATCGGAGTCCGCAAACACCATCAGCGGGCCCTTGCCTCCGAGCTCGGCGGTGAAGGGGACGATGTTGCGCGCCGCCGCCTCGCCGATGTGACGGGCAGTCTCAGGAGAGCCGGTGAACGAGATCCGGCGCACCCTGCGGTCCGAGACCAGGGCCGCTCCCACCTCCTCGCCGATCCCCTGGACGATGTTCAGCACCCCGGGCGGGATGCCCGCCGCCTCGGCGAGGTCGGCGAGGAGGGACGCCGACAGCGGCGCCCACTCCGCCGGTTTGAGGACGACGGTGTTGCCGGCGGCCAGGGCAGGGCCCAGCTTCCAGGTCGAGAGCAGCCATGGCGCATTCCACGGGGTGATGATCACCGCGGGCCCGGCCGGCATCCGAAGCACCCGGTTGTCGGTCCCTTTCGACGACCAGCGCCTGCCTTCGTAACCGGCGGCGAGGTCGGCGTAATTGCGGAAGTTCTCCGCGCCCCGGTGGATGACCCTGGCATCCAGGCTCTCGAGGAGCATGGCCATGTCGACGCACTCGACTCTTGCTATCGATTCGATGTTGGCGTCGATGAGATCGGCGAGCCGGTTGAGCGGCTCCGCCCGCTGCTTCGGGCTCGAGGCCGCCCAGCTCGGGAAGGCGTCGACGGCGGCGCTGACAGCCAGGTCGGCTGTCAGCGCATCGCCTCGGGCAACATCGGCCAATCGCCAATCCCAGTCCAGAGGCGAGCGGACCTCGAACGTCGTGGAGGACCTGACGCGTCGGCCACCGATGTAGTGGTCGGGCGATACCGGGGTGTCGGAGATCTCGACTCTCGTGGAGGGCATGGGATCGTTGGCAGGCCAAAGGATAAGCTGGGCGACTCCCACATATGCCGAGACCGCTCCACGACCAACACGATCATGTGGTCCTCGAGGCCGAGCGCGACATCCGCGCCCGGCTCGGACACCGTCCCTTCGACTTCGAGGCGCTGCTTGCCGTGTCCAACATCTATCGGGCGGCGAACGCGGTGCGCAATCGCATGGAGCGAGAGGTGCTGGGGCCGGTGGGTCTCAGCTGGGGCGGTTTCACCATCCTCTTCGTGCTCTGGGTCTGGGGAGACCGCGAGACCGGTCAGCTCGCCGAAGACTGTGGCCTGGCCAAAGGCACGTTGAGCGGGATGCTGGCCACCCTGGAGAAGACGGGTTTGGTGGAGAGATCCCGGCACCCTGAGGACGGGAGACGGGTGCAGGTCACCTTGGCCGAGGAAGGGCGTGACGTGATCGAGTCGGTATTCCCCGAGTTCAACCGTTATGAGGCCAAGTTCACCGCCGAGCTCGACGACGAAGAGCGGCGTGAGCTGGCCCGGCTCTTGCGGCTGGTGACCGCCTCCGCTGACGGGGTGCCACTCATCACCGAGTGAGCACGGCCGTCAAGTCGGCTGGAACAGCTCGATGGGGTTTCCTGCCGGGTCCTCGACGAGAATCTGGCGACCGCCGATGCCCTCCACCATCTCGCCCCTGAACCGAGCTCCTCTGCTCTCGAGTCTCTCGACCAGGGCACCGAGGTCGTCGACCTCGATCTGGAAACGGTTCCATCCTCCCGGTTGCGGCGTGCCTCCCGCCGTGCCCGCACCGCCCGCTCCCGGCGCATTGATCAGCAGACGCAGACCATCCTTTGACAGTGCGGCAAAGCCAGGGGCGGGGTGCATTTCGACCGAGAAGCCAAGCATTTCACGGTAGAAGGCAATGGCGGCTTCGACATCGTCGACGATGTAACGGACGGCGATTGATTCCACGATGGCGTCTCCTGCGTTGTTCCGTGTTCCGACACTAATTACCCCGATCCGGGCAGGAGAAACCTGTCCGGCCAACGACAGAGTGAGGTGAGAGCCGATAGGCTGTCGTTTGGTTGCTAACGAATTGTCGCAGGAGGACGCCATGGGTGAGATCGTCGGCGCCGGGCTGCTGAGTCACGCCCCGACCATCATGTTCGACAAGGCGACGCGTCTCGAGATCAACGAGGGCAGGGAGATCAGCCTGGTCCCGGGCCTGACCCGCCTCCGGAGCGAGGTGCTCGACCGTCTTCGGCCGGACACGATCATCATCATCGACTCACACTGGTTCTCCACGGTCGAGCATCTTCTGGCGGCGCATGCACGACGCAAAGGGATCTTCACGTCCTCGGAGCTGCCCCGAGGAATGGCCCAGATCCAATACGACTTTCCGGGTGACCCCGAGTTGGCGAAGCTGGCGGCCGCACTCGGCGACGAGTTGGGGACGCCGACTCATGCCTCGGAGGACGACCACCTGCCGGTGTACTACGCCACCCTCAACCTGCTCCACTACCTGCACCAGGACGAGAAGGTGGTCTCGGTGTCGGTGGTCCAGACCGGGGAGACCGACGACTTCATGACCATGGGCGAGGCGATCGCCGAGGCGGTGGCCAGGCTGGACCGGAGGGCGGTCGTCCTGGCATCGGGCGGCATGAGCCACACCTTCTGGCCGCTGAAGCAGATCGCCAAGCACGAGGCCTCCGACCCGGTTCACATCATCACCCCTGAAGCGCGAGCCGCCGACGAGGAGAGGCTGGAGTGGATGAAGGCCGGGGATCATGCTCGGGTGGTGGACACGATGGATTCCTACTTCGAGCATTCCCCCGAGGGGGCTTTCGGGCACTACCTCATGATGCTGGGGGCAATCGGCGGCCGGCGGTGCACCGCCCCTGGGGAGCTGTTCTCCGAATACGAGAACGCCACGGGCACCGGTCAGGTGCACGTTTGGTTCGACCGGCCCGAAGATGGGTGGACGGCCTGACGACAAAACTGTCCGGCGGCGTGGCACAATCCTCGTAGTGGTTACCGAGACCCGAACCGACGATCTGGCGGTCGACCTCCGCCATCTGGCGACCTCGCTCGAGTCGCTCGCCATCGACGAGCGATTGGATCGGGGGCGCCCGGCGCGACAGCGGGACTGGGTGGTTCGAACCATAAGCGACTACCTGATCCCGCGCATCGAAGATCCGGCTGCGCCCTTGCTCGTGGTGGTCGCCGGCCCGACCGGAGCCGGCAAGTCGACACTGCTCAACTCGGTGGCCGGAGGTGTGCACAGCGTGGCGGGCCCGTTGCGGCCGACCACGACTTCGCCCGTCGTCCTCGCCTCGCGGTCTCGTGCGCATGCCTTCGCCCGGATCGGCGGCGTCGAGTGCCACGTGGCGACGGGGCGGGCCCCGATCCTCGACGAGCTGACCCTGGTCGACACTCCCGACATCGACTCCACGTCCACGGAGCACAGAGCGATCGCCGAGACCATGATCGACAACGCCGACGTGGTCGTGTACGTCACCTCCGCCCTCCGTTATGCCGACCTCGTGCCCTGGGAGGTCCTACGCCGGGCGCATTCGCGGGGTGTCCCGGTGATCCATGTCCTCAACCGCCTCAAGAGCTCGGCTTCGGGGGCGGTCGCCGATTACAGATCCCGCCTCCGAGCCGAGGGCCTCGGCCCCGACGTGGTCGCCGTCCATGAGCACCACATGCCAAGAGGCGCACAGTCGGTGCCGCTCGCCGTGATCCAGGAGTTGCGCAACCGGTTGCTCGAGGTGGTCGAGGCGCGCCATGCCGGGTCGGCCGACGTCGTGCAATCGGTGGTGGCCACGACCATCGATCAAGCCGAGGAGGTGATCTCGGCCATCAGCGACCATGCAACCGTCGCTTCCCACGCAGCATCCAGGGTCGCGGACGGTCTCTCCATCGACCTCGACAGGATCACCTCGGGGTTGTTGACCGATTCGTGCGGGCCCCTCGATTTGGGGCCACTGGCCGAGCTCGCCGCGAAGAGGCTCAGGACCAGGGGCCGGGTTCGGCGGCGTCTCCCGTCCTCGGCAACGGTGACCCGGGCCCGCCGCTTGCTGGACGCTTCTCTGATCTCGGCAGTCGACGCCGACATCCGCCGCCAGGCCGTGGTCGAGGCCCTGCAACCGTGGCGAAACCGGGATCGCCGGCCCGACTTCCATGCCACGGTTGTCGACGCCGTGGCCGTCTGGCACCAGGACCTCGACGAGATGCCGGTGGTGACCGGCACAATCGACCCGCCGCTGGCCTCGCTGCTCCTGGCGCTGTGGTGCGTCGGGGGCGGGGACGAGAGAATCGAGGCCGCCATGGAGGTCCTGACCCGCTCTTCGGAGCTCGTCGAGCTGGAGGCGCAAGCCCGGGAACGTCTGGCCCGCCACCTGATTCCGGTCTACACCAGCGTCGGATTCCAGGTCATGGCACGGACCTCGGCCCTGATCGCCACCGACGCCGAGATCTATCGGGTCAAGGCGTCGTTGTCGGCTGTCATTGCGAGGTCGTCGTTCGCGCATGCGTGACGCGCTTGTCGGCCTTCTCGACAAGGTCGACATTGCCGTAGCCGAATCCCGTGGGGTGCTTTCGACATCGGACCTTGCTCCGGTCGCGCGGCTCGCATCTGACATCCGCTTCCGGCTCTCGTATCCCGATTCCGTCGTGGTGGTGGCCCTCGCCGGGGGCACCGGGTCCGGCAAGTCGAGCCTGTTCAACGCCCTCGCCGGCGAAGAGGTGGCCCTCACCGGCGGCATCCGGCCGATGACCGTCCAACCGCTGGCCCTGGTGCCGGCCACGTCCGCCGGCAGCATGAGCGGCTACCTGGAGGCCATCGGCATCACGGAACGTGTGGAGCACGATGGGCCCCCATGGTTGTGCCTGATCGATCTTCCGGACACCGACAGCGTCCACATGGATCATCGTCAACAGGTCGATGAGCTGTTGCCCCGGGTCGACTTGGTCATTTGGGTGACCGACCCGGAGAAGTACCGCGACGCATCGCTGCACCGCGGCCATCTCCGCCCGCTGGCTCCCTATCGACAACAGTTCCTGTTCGTGATCAACCAGGTCGATCGGGTCGACGACGAGGACACGACCGCGATCGTCGAAGACCTGAAGAAAGCGCTGGTCGAGGATGGGATCGAGGACCCGGTGGTGATCACCACCTCGGCCCAGCCCGTGGCCGGGCCGCCGATCGGCATCGACCAAATCATGGAGCGGCTGGAAGCCCAGCGGGCCCGAAAGGACACAGTGGATCGAAAGCTGCTCACCGACCTCGCCCGGGTTGCGTCGCAACTCGTCTCATCCTCGTCGGGCGCCCATGGCGTCGAGTTCGAGAAGAGATGGGGGAGGGAGTTGGACAAGGCCATGGCCCTCGCCGTCGAGGGACGACTGGCCGATGCCGGGCACGGCTTGTCTGTATTCGTTGCGAGGCTCGCCGAGGAAGTCGGAGGCGAGACCGGTGAGCGCCTGTCGGAGATCGCCGTCGATGTGCCTGCCCGGTTCATCGAGTGCGTCGCCGGCGCCGCCACCTCTCCCGAGGGACACGTCGAGCGTCCTTCGTGGTGGCGCGACCTGCTCCGGAAACGGCGGGGATCGGCGGAGCCCGATCCCGACTCCGGATACGAGCGGCTGGAGCCGGTTGTCGACCAGGTGATCGGCGACCCGATCCGCGACCTGCTGGCCCGTCGTGGCATGGCCCACGCTTCGATCGCCGATCTGGCTCTGGCGGTCGGAAACCTGGAGCGGCGGATCACCTGAGTACCCTCGCCGTCCGATGGAGAGGCAACTGGATCCCTGGATCGCCACCGCAATAGCCGTCGGGTCTGCGGTCCTGCTCTATGTGCTCCTGATCAACGTCGGCGCCAGGGCCGTCGAGCGAATCAGAAAGCGATCGCCGCAATCGGCGGCGCGGGTGGCCACGCTCTGGGTCATGGGGCGCCGTGTCGCCCAGTTCGTCCTGCTCGCCCTCGGGCTGCTCATCTTGTTCGACATCTGGGGTCTCAGCCTCGCCCCGTTCCTCGCCATCGGGACCATCCTCGGGGCGGCGATCGGGTTTGGCGCCCGGGAAGTGGTCAGGGATGTGCTGGCCGGGTTCTTCATCCTGGCCGAGGACCAGTACCAAATCGGCGACTCGGTGAGCATCGCCGACGCCAGCGGGACGGTCGAGGACATCCAGTTTCGGGTCACGGTCCTCAGAGACCTCGAAGGGAACGTGCACTACGTCCCTAACGGCCAGATCGTGGTGACCTCCAACTTCACCAGTCTCTACGCCCGACCCGTGGTGGACATCAGCATCGGCTACAACGCCGACGTCGACCGGGCGATGGAGGTGATGCTCGACGAGCTCAGCCGGCTGGCCTCCGATCCCGACTGGGCGGAGCGGATCACCCAGATGCCCGAGATGCTGGGCGTCCAGGAGTTGGCTGCTTCGGCGGTCATCCTCCGCGCCCGTCTCACCACCGTGGCCGATCAGCGATGGTCGGTCAGGCGCGAGGCGCTGCGGAGGGTGAAGAACCGGTTCGATGCCGAGGGGATCGGGACCCAGGTCTCCTAGCCGGCGCCCTAGTGCTCCGTCGGTGGCGGGCCGACCACTCGCAGCGAGCCGGGGGCCCAATCCACCGAGCCGCCGTCGACCATTCCCAGGGACTCGCCGTCTGCCTGTGCCGCGACCGGTGGATCGGCGCTCAACTCCAGGCTCTCGACATTCCGGGAGACCTTCCAATCCGGGATCGAGCCCAGGTCACCGTTGCGGAGCAGGGTGATGATGATGCCGGGTATTCGTCGGCGACGGAGCCGGCCCATGGTCAACACGGTCATCGGGTCCGGCGGCTCAGGGCTGATCCGCAACGGGATCGAACCGAAGTAGGTGTAGAGATTCCGGAATTGGATCAGAGCCGCGGCGGCCATCTCCTCACTCTGCTCGAGCCTGACCGCGACATGCGGCATGCGTCGGGGGAAGTCTCGGAGCGCCACGCCGAGCGTCGTCCTCGCATAGTGCAGCGAGCCGAACCGGTACTTGCGATAGGGGTCCTTGTCCGCTTCGAGCACCACCGCGGCATCGAGCCCGAACCCGCAGGCGAACACGGCATGGTGGACGGTTTCGATCGCTCCCCGTTTCAACGTCATGCGTGCCGTGCCGATGGCACGGGTCTCCCCGGCCTCGATGACGAGACGGGCCGCCTTGCCCGGCTTGGATGGGAGACCCAACAGCCGCGCTATCACGTTGGTGGTCCCGACCGGGATGATCCCGAGAGCGGTCTCGCTGTCGACCAGGCCCTGAGCGACGTGGTGAACGATCCCGTCTCCACCCATGGCGACGACGACGGCCGCCCCCGAATCGGCTGCCTCCGCAGCCATGATCTCGGCGGCGGCGGCGGAGTCCGGCCAGATAGGCTCGACCGTGGCCACCTTCCGGAGCTGTGACATGACCTGGCGGTGGGCTCCACCGGTGAACTGGGAGGCAGACGGGTTGGCGATGACCACTATCCGGTGCATGGACCGGCGAGCCTACAGCGGTACTCTTCGGCCCCGTGACCGACTCAGATTCGAGGTTCTCCCTGGTGGCGGGGGAGGGGGATGGCGCCATGCTGGGCCTTGCCGCCGGGGACACGGCGGGCGGTGCCTGGGAGGTCGGCTATTCGGCGGTCACCGAGCAGGCGACGATGGTTGCCTACCAGCTGATCGAGCACGGTCGTCTCGATCCCGATTCGGTGACCCGGGCCATCAGCGAGCTGGACGGATCCGACGAGGAGGAGCCTGTCTATCGCGCCGAGACCCCTCATCTCCGCGCTTGGCTGGATCGGGCGGCCGCCGGGGCCCTGGCCCCCGAGGTCGAGCCGTCCATGGACGGGGCACCGCGGGCGGTGCCTCTCGGCGTCACCTTTCGCCGAGACCCGGACATGTTGCGCCATGAGGCCCTGGTGC
>JBOGEU010000407.1:0-4912 GCA_050741995.1 Acidimicrobiia bacterium
GTTGAGATCCCGCAACATGCCCTCGGTGCTCGCCGCACGGGTGTCGGGATCGGGAGCCGTCAGCTTCTCCCGGAGCAGTTGGAGCGCCGCCGGCCATTCCGGCATCTGTCCCTTGTCCCAACCCATCTTCTGAAGGGCGCGGGTGTTGAGATAGGCTTCGATGTAGTTCCTTTGCACGAAGACCGGGTGGTCGGGTGCCGCCTCGTCGAGCTCGGAACGCGACGGTGCTCGACCTTCGCTGAACTGGCCCGGATGCCAGCCGCCGAGGACCGCTATCCAATGCCCGCCCGGCCGATCTTCGCCCGCCCTGGCGATCAACTCCAAACCTTGACTCAGGGAAGTGAGGTCGTGCCAGCGGATATCGACGTCCCAACGCAATCCGGCCCTCACCATGTGGAGATGGGAGTCGATGAGGCCCGGCATGACCCGCCGTGCCCCGGCGTCGATCACCGAGGTCATCTCGGAACGGAGCGGCTCCAGATCGGCACTGGTGCCGGTGGCCAGGATCCGCCCTGCAGCCACGGCGATGGCATCGACCCCTTCCCGGTGGCTGCCATCCCACAGCTTCCCGGAATGGATGATCAAGTCGGCCGGGCGTGTCATGTCGAGGTACCAGATACCAAGTACCGGGTACGCAACGGAGCCTCGGGCTCAGATGCGCTCGATGATCGTGGCGTTGGCCATTCCCCCGCCCTCACACATCGTCTGCAGCCCGTAACGCCCCCCGGTTCGCTCCAGCTCCCAGACCAGCGTGGTGAGGAGCCGTGCTCCCGACGCCCCGAGCGGGTGGCCGAGGGCGATGGCACCGCCGTTGACGTTGGTCCGCTCCCAGAGGGCCATCGGGTCCGACCCTCCGTGCTCGATGCGCCAGGCCGCGGTGACCGAAGCGAACGCCTCGTTGACCTCGAACAGGTCGATGTCATCGATGCCGAGACCCGCTCGACTCAGCACCTTATCCGTCGCCGGGATCGGGCCGGTGAGCATGGTGATCGGGTCGACACCCACCATGGCGAATGCGACAAACCGCGCTTTCGGGATCAGGCCGAGGGCCTTGGCTTTCTCCTCGGACATGATCAGAACCGCCGCCGCACCGTCGGAGATCTGCGACGAGTTCCCTGCGGTGATCACGCCGTCGGACTTGAAGGCGGGTTGGAGAGCGGCCAGTTTCTCCATCGATGTGTCCTCGCGGATCCCCTCGTCCCGGGTCACCGTCTCGATGGTCCCGTTCTCATGGGTGATGCCCACCGGGATGATCTGGTCCTCGAAACGGCCCTCGTCGGTGGCACGGGCGGCACGACGATGTGACTCCAGGGACAGTTCGTCGAGCTCGGTCCGGGTAAGGCCCCACTTCTCGGCGATCATCTCCGCCGAGATCCCCTGCGGGACCAGGCCCTGTGAGTAGCGCTCCAGCATCCGGGCCCCGAACGGGAGTCCCGGCCCCTGCTGGGCGGTGATCCCCATCGGGACTCGGGTCATGTTCTCGACCCCGGCGGCGATCACCACGTCCTGGGCACCGGCCATGATCGCCTGGGCCGCGAAATGAGCCGACTGCTGGGAGGAGCCGCATTGCCGGTCGATGGTGACCCCGGGCACCTCCTCGGGGAAGCCGGCGGCGAGAGCGGCGTTGCGACCGACGTTGTAGGCCTGCTCCCCGGTCTGGCTCACCGTCCCCATGATCACGTCGTCGATCAGCGACGGGTCGATATTTGTCCGCTCGACGAGTGCCTGAAGTGGGATCGAGGCGAGGTCGACCGGGTGGTAGTCCTTGAACACGCCGTTGCGACGCCCGGTCGGGGTGCGGACCGCATCGACGATCACTGCATTGGCCATCTGCTGACTCCTGTTCGTCTCTAGTTAGACAACCCATCCCGCGTCGGATTCACTCCGCGCTTTGGTGGAGACGATGGGACTCGAACCCACGACCCCCGGCTTGCAAAGCCGGTGCTCTTCCAGCTGAGCTACGTCCCCGCTGATTGCCCAGATGGTAGTTGGAGAATTTCCGGACGCTTATTGCTCGGGTCCGTTAGCACAGCCCTCAAGAGCACATCGCTTTCCGACCTACGCTTGGTGACATGCCGCAAGCAACCAGCAAGACGGTTGCCCAGAAGATGGGCATCAAACCGGCCAGCAGGGCACACATCGTCAACGCCCCGGCCCCGGCAGCCGCGGCCATTCATCTCCCCGACCTGGACCTCGCCGACACCCTGGTTGGTGAGTTCGACTACCTCCACCTGTTCGTGACCACCCAAGACGACATGCGCCACGGCTTCCCGAAGCTCAAAGAACATCTTCGCCACGGAGGGATGCTGTGGGTCTCCTGGCCCAAGGGCGGCCGACATGGCTCGGACCTGAACATCAAGACCGTCATCGAGATCGGCTACGACTTCGGTTTGGTCGAGAGCATCTGCCTGCGCATCGACGACACATGGGCGGGATTGAAATTCACGCACCCCAAGCCCGGGAAGACCTACCGCAACAGCTACGGCACGCTGCCCGACCAGCACACCTGAGCAACCCGCTGCGACCACCCGGCACAGCAGGACGCTTTCGCTCGCGCCACACACCGTTGATGCCTGGCTCGCCGCCTCCCGTTAGCTCGAACGACGGCCATTCCACATCGACCTGAACAGCCCGGCAGCGAACTGAGTTTGCTGATCCCGCAGGTAGTTTCGGGGAGACATGCTGAATTCGCCTAGATCGGTGCTGGCGGTGACTGCTGCCCTGACCCTGATCTTCGTTGTGTCCGCGATCTCGACCGGTGATCTCGACCGGTCGGGTCTGGGGAGGGATGTGCTGTTGGTGGCGGTGAACACCCTTCCCCTCCTCGCCATCAGGCAGAACCCACTGCTCGTGGTGCTCATCTTCTCCGCGGCCTACCCGCTGTGGATCGCCATCGGTCATGACGGCCACATTCTCCAATCACTGCCGACGGTGACCGCTATGTACGCCCTCGGTAGCTGGGACCGACCGTTGTGGGTTCGGGCGATCGGCCTGATCACCCCGGTGTGGATGGTGGCTGCGGCGGTTGGCGGGATGTGGCAAGCGGACCCTCTCGAACTCGGTTACGTCGCCGTGTTCTTCGTCGTGGTCTGGGTACTGGGAGTGGTGATTGCCGGTCGGCGGTCCTACGCCCTGGAGTTGGAACAGAAGACAGCCGACCTCGAGGCGGCACAAGCAGAGCTTGCTGAACGAGCGGTCGCTGACGAGCGGGTCCGAATTGCCCGGGAGTTGCACGACGTAGTGGCCCACGCGATGAGTGTGATCACGGTCCAGGCCGGAGTCGCCTCCCATCTGGCCGAGTCCGACCCGTCACAAACCGGGGAGGCGCTGGATGTCATCGAACGCACCGGTCGCGAGGCCTTGTCCGAGATGCGTCGGATGCTGACAGTCCTTCGCGACACCGATGCCCGCACCGACCAATCCCGCCCCCAACCCGGCTTGGCCTCCATGTCCGAGCTCGTGGCCCAGGTTCGCGACTCCGGGGTGCCGGTCACTTTGTCCACAGAAGGCCAGGTCAGCCCTCTCTCGCCGGGCTTGGACCTCGCCGTGTATCGCGTGGCGCAGGAAGCTCTGACCAATGTGGTCAAACATGCGCCCGGGGCCAGGGCGGAGGTCACCGTCCGCTATCAACCGGACCTGATCGAGGTCGAGGTCGCGGACCACGGGTCTCCACCCCAGGGTTTGGTCAAGGCCGGTCACGGGCTTCGGGGCATGGCCGAGCGGGTGAGTCTCTACGACGGGGAGTTGGAGACCGAGGCCACCCCCGTCGGATTCAGGGTCACTGCCCGATTCCCACGGGAGGCGCAACAACGGTGATCCGGGTGCTCATTGTCGACGACCAGGAGCTGGTCCGCGCCGGATTCCGCGCCCTGCTCGACTCGGATCCGGAAATCGACGTGGTAGCCGAGGCCGGCGACGGTGCCACGGCCGTCGGTCTCGCAGCTCAGGCCGACGTGGTGCTGATGGACATTCGCATGCCGGAGATGAGCGGGATCGAGGCCACCCGTCGCATCCGGGAAGCGGAGGACCCGCCGGAGATCCTGATCCTGACCACCTTCGACACCGACGACAACGCCTTCGATGCCCTGGAAGCGGGGGCTGCCGGGTTCCTGGTCAAGGACACCCCTCCCGCCCACCTCCTCGAGGCGGTGAAGGCGGCGGCCAAGGGAGGCTCGGTGATATCCCCGACCACCACTCGCCGCCTGGTCGACCATCTGGTGGCGGCACGGATCGACAAGCCCCGGGTCCGCCCCTCGGAGCTGCAGACTCTCACCGGGCGGGAAGTCGAGGTGCTGGAATTGGTCGCACGCGGCTGCTCGAACCGGGAGATCTCGGCCCGGCTCCACATCTCTGAGCTGACCGTGAAGACCCATGTCTCACGCGTGCTCACCAAGCTCAACCTGGAGAGCCGGGTCCAGGCAGCGGTGCTCGCCTACGAGACGGGGATGATCCGCCCCTCGACCTGACCTACATCAAACGCGGTAGGCAACAAACGCTTCCTTTGGCCGACGACATCGGACCGGTGCTGTCGTACGTTCGACATATGGAACACGTCATCACCGTCGAGCATCTTCAGAAGCACTACGGAGACACGGTTGCAGTGGAGGATGTCAGCTTCTCCGTCCGTCGGGGAGAGATCTTCGGCATGCTCGGGCCCAACGGAGCGGGCAAGACGACAACCATCGAATGTCTCCAAGGCCTCCGCAGCCGTCAGGCAGGCGTGGTCGAGGTGCTGGGAATGGATCCCGAGACCGAGCAGAGCCATCTCCGCACCCGCATCGGCTCCCAACTCCAGTCCTCGGCCCTCCCCGACCGGCTGCGGGTGGCCGAGGCGATCCGTCTCTTCTCCCATCTCCAGACCGCCAAGGTCGACGTCGATCGCACACTCGGGACGTGGGACCTGACCGACCTT
>JBOGEU010000408.1:0-6461 GCA_050741995.1 Acidimicrobiia bacterium
CTCGATCGGCGGCTCTTCTGCAATCCATGCAGAGACGCGGAGCCCAGCCCGGATACCGGTCGAGCACCTCCTGTCGCAGGTCGAACTCCTTGCCGCAGACCTCACAGGTGAAGGCCGGGCTCACTTGGCGAAGACCGAGATGAACTGGGGAGACTTGAACAAGTTGACCTCATGGTGGGTCTCGGTGAGGCCGTGAGTCGCGACGAGGGCTCGAACCCGCGACGGTGTCAGCTTGTTGCAATGCACCTGGCGCGCCTTGAACGGTGTCCCGTGGAGGATGACCGAGGTGGGGATGGCGTACAGGCCCTGAATCGGCTCCGCCGGGTAGATGAAGAGGGCGCGCCCCCCGGGCTTGAGCACCCGGGCCATCTCCCCCACCGCCTGCTCCAGCGGGGGGATGTGCTCGATGGCGTGGACCGACACGATGGCGTCGAACTCCTCATCGGCGAATTCGAGCGCCTCGGCTCTCATGAACAGCACCCGATCGGAGCCCGAGACCTCGGCGGCGTTGGGGTTGGCGTCGATGCCCACGACGTCGATGCCGCGCTCGGCGAGCCGAACGGTGAGATGACCCTGCCCGCAACCGACGTCGAGCACCCGCTGCCCGGCCTCGAGCGGGAGCAGCCGGTCGATCCGCTTCAAATGCAAGGGATCCCAGCGGTTCACGCTGGCGTAACGACGGGAGTCGTATGCAGTCATGAGGTCAGGAGAGGTTCTCGAGATGGGCGGCAACTGCATAGTCGAGGATGAGGGGCCCCTGTGAGGTCATGGCGAGATGGGTGAGCGAGGTGTTGTCCGGGGTGTACAGCGACTCGGAGTGGGAGTCGGTGGTGACCGTCAGCGAGGAGATATAGGCGCGTATCGCCCCACCGTGGGCGACGACGACGGTTGGCTCGTCTTCCGCCGTCGCCAGACCGTGGACACTCTCGCGGAATCGGCCGGTGAGCTCGCCCCAGCTCTCCCCGGTCCCGCCCCGCTTGAGGTCGACCCCGTCGCGGTAGATGGTCTCCATCCGACCTGGCCACCTCTCGGAGATCTCCTCCGAGGTGAGTCCCTCCCACTCTCCCATCGAGATCTCCTTCAACCCGTCGACGGTGACCACACCGTTGCGTGAGAGGTATCCGGCCGTGGCTTGGGCCCGTCCCAGAGGCGAGGCGTAGACCTTCCCCGCCGGCCCGTACCAATCACGGAGCGCCGCCGCCTGACGGTGCCCGACCTCGTCGAGACCCCAGTCTCCCTGACCCTGCCACCGTTTCTCGGTGTTGGCCCGGGTCTGCCCGTGGCGAACCAGGGCAAGCACCGGATGTCCCTGCTCGAGATGAGATCGCACCTGTGCGGAGCGGGGCCCGAGATGCCCCATGTCGTTGAACACGGCGAGCCGGGGACGATCGAATGACCAGACAAGCCTGGTGATCGAGGTGTTGCCGGCGAAGACATGGGCCCGTCTCCCCCGTCCTTCCAGATATCGCCGGAGGACCTCCTGGATGAGGCCGCCATGGGTGACCACCGCGGCGTGACCATGCTCACCGACCCTCTCGGCTACCGCCTCGATGGCTGCCGTGGCCCGACGCTCGAGCTCGGTGAGGCTCTCTCCGGTCTCACCCATCGCCAGCTCACGGCCCAGGACGGCTTCCCGCAGATGGTCGCCGGCCTCGGCCAGGACCTCGTCGCGGCTCTGGCCCTCCCATTTGCCGATGCCGAGCTCGATGAACTCGTCGGACACCTCCACCTCGGAGGCGAAGGCGGCGGCGGTGCGCCGTGCCCGGTCCAAGGGCGAGCTGATCACCAGATCGAAATGCTTGTCGTGCATCCGCTTCCCCAAGGCGTCGAGACTCGATTCGCCGTCGGGGCTGAGCGGGCCGTCGATCTGGCCGTTCCAGACTCCGTCGACATTGGCCTGCGACTCGGCGTGTCGGATGAGTGTTATCGATGGCATGGGTCTTCTACGTCTACGTCCTACGAGCCAGGGTGTACAAAGTACAAGGTAAGGCGGGTTGCTCGGATGTCATCCGACGAAGGCCGAGGCGAAGATCAGCGAGACGATGGTCATCACCTTGATCACGATGTTCATCGCCGGGCCGGAGGTGTCCTTGAACGGGTCTCCCACCGTGTCACCGATGACCGCTGCCTTGTGGCTCTCCGAGCCCTTGCCCCCATAGGCGCCCGACTCGATGAACTTCTTCGCGTTGTCCCAGGCTCCGCCGGAGTTGGCCATGAAGATGGCGAGGAGGAAACCGGTGACCAGGGCGCCGGCAAGCATGCCGCCCAGCGCCTCGACGTCGATGAACCCCATGATCAGAGGGAGGGCGATCGCCAGCGACCCGGGGATGATCATCTCCCGTAGGGCGCCGGAGGTGGCGATGTCGACACACGTGGTGTAGTCCGGCTTGGCGTTGGGATCGCCTTCTCTCAGACCGGGGATCTCCCGGAACTGACGGCGCACCTCGTCGATCATTTTGAAGGCGGCCCTTCCCACCGCGTTCATGGTCAAGCCGGCGAAGAGGAAGGGGAACATGGCCCCGATGAAGAGCCCGATCGTGGTCTGGGCCCGTGCGAGGTTGATCGACTCGAGCCCAACGGCTTGGGTGAAGGCGGCGAAGAGGGCGAGGGCCGTGACTGCGGCGGAGGCAATGGCGAAGCCTTTGGCCACTGCCGCCGTGGTGTTGCCCAGCGAGTCGAGGGCGTCGGTCGCCCGGCGGACCTCGGGCGGGAGATGGGCCATCTCCGAGATGCCGCCTGCGTTGTCGGCGATCGGTCCGTAGGCGTCGACCGAGATGGTCATGCCCAGGGTGGCGAGGACGCCGATTGCAGCAATGGCCACCCCGTAGATGCCCCCACCGTCTCCCAGCGCCCAATCACCGGCAAAGAACGAGACGCCGATGCCGGCCGCCACCACTACCACCGAGTAGGCCGCCGACCGCATCCCCTCTGCGATCCCGGCGATGATCACCGTGGCGGGGCCGGTCTGCGAATGACGGGCGATCTCCTTGACTGTCTTGTGGTCGTCGGACGTGAACCACTCGGAGATCTTGCCCACGAGCCATCCGACGACGAGGCCGGCGAGGACCGATAGCCAGATCCCGAGCGGGTTCTCGGCGACGTCTCCGAACACCCAGTAGCTGAGGCCGAGGACACCGACTGCGGTGGCTATCAGCGAGAAGTTGGTGCCACGATGGAGGGCGGCGGCGAGATCGTCGTCGCCTCTGGCCCTGACCAGGAACGACCCGATGATGGCGGCCAACATCCCGAAGGCGCCCACGGCCAGAGGGAAGATGATCGTCTCCTCGACGAAGTCGGCGGATCCGAACACGATGGCGGCGTAGGCGATGGGGGCGACCAGGGCCCCGACATAGGACTCGAACAGGTCGGCGCCCATCCCGGCCACGTCACCCACGTTGTCCCCGACGTTGTCGGCGATCACTGCCGGGTTGCGGGGGTCGTCCTCAGGGATCCCGGCTTCCACCTTGCCCACCAAGTCCGCCCCGACATCGGCAGCCTTGGTGTAGATCCCGCCGCCAACACGGGCGAACAGGGCGATCGAGGAGCCGCCGAGCCCGATTGCGGTGACGATCTCAGCCCAGCTTTCCAGCTCCAGCATCTGATGGAACAGGAGATAGCCGAGCCCGACTCCGAGCAGACCGAGACCGGCGACGGTGAATCCCATCACCGCCCCGCCACGGAAGGCGACTGACAGGGCGGCCGGGACGCCACCGGTCCGCGCCGCCTCGGTGGTCCTGGTGTTGGCCCGGGTGGCGACTCGCATCCCGACGTAGCCGGCGGCGCCCGTGAGCAGGGCCCCGAAGGCGTAGGCGATGGCGCCCCAGGGACGCCCCCAGTCGAGGAACGTGGCGATCAGGGCTGCCATCACCAGGACGAACACCGAGACCCAGAGGTACTCCCGGCGCAGAAAGGCGTTCGCCCCCTGACGGATGGCGAGACCGATCTCGAAGATTCGCTCGTTGCCCTCCGGGGCGGCGAGCACCGCCCGGGCGTAATAGACGGCGAGCAACAGAGCCGCCGCGCCGGCAGCGAGCGCGAGATAGAGAACGACGTCCGGCATCGAGGCGACCTCAGGGGTAGGGCCGCCGGATTGTAGGGAGCAGGCAGGCAAACCCTATCTGAGCCACCTGGCGCAAGACGGTCGCCGGTCGCGTTGGCGGTCATAGGTATGCCCCTACTCGGTCGTCGGCTCTCCTGGCTGCTCGCGGTGACCTGCGCGATGTGCCTGGCGCAGCCGGCCCTCGCCGACAGCGATCACGACGCCGATCCCGTGCTGCGCCGATCCGACACCGGGCCCTATACCGTGGCCGGCATCACGTTGCCAAGGACAAGGCCCCTTTCTCGTCCCTGCCGGCGGATACGTTCGGGTCATGGAGGAAAGATGCTCCGTCGACGGTTGCGCCCGACTCCAATACGCACGGGGTCTATGCGAGATGCACTACCGCCGCATGCTCAAGACTGGTGCACTCGGGTCTCCTGGACCGCTCCGCCGCAGACCTTTGCCATGCCAGGTTTCAGGTTGCTAACACGTCGCCGAGGCGCACGGACATTGCCACGGTCACTATCAGCGCCAACTACGCGGCACGGCATCGCTCGACACTCCGCTGAGCACTTCCGAGCGGCTCTGTTCCGTACCCGGTTGCGGGCGGCCCCACAAGGCCAAGGGCTTCTGCGCCGCCCACTACAAACGGTTTCTGAAGTATGGCGATCCCCTCCCCGATCGGCCGATCAGGGCAGTTGATGGGCAGGGCACCATTCGCGACGGCTACCTCAACGTTCCGGTTCCTCGCGAACAGCGTCGTCTCGTTGGAGGCCATCACTGGGTCGGCCCAGCACCGGTTGGCCATGGCCATGCAACTAGGACGACCCCTCCTCCCTGATGAGGTGGTTCATCACCGCAACGGCCGCCGCGACGACAACAGGATCGAGAATCTCGAGTTGTGGTCCACGGCGCACCCCAAGGGCCAGCGAGTGAGGGACCTGGTCGAGTTCAGCATTCAGATGCTCACCCGGTACGCGCCCGAGATCGCCTCGTCGGTCATAGCCCTTTCAAAAGGACCCGAATCGAAACATAGCCCCTGACCAGGGGTTTTTAGCAGTCCCGATGGGATTCGAACCCACGTTACCGGCTTGAGAGGCCGGCGTCCTAGGCCGCTAGACGACGGGACCAGGCTGGGCCGGACACTAGGGCCGACCTGGCTCGGGGGGAAGGACTCGAACCCTCAATAACAGGGCCAGAACCTGTCGTGTTACCTATTACACCACCCCCGAACGCGCACACCCGAAGGCAATGCGGGGTAGCGCCACAGATTAATCGAAGGCAGGTCGAGTGCGAACCCCGGTCAGGGGACTAGCACCGGGACGGCAACCGCCTCGGCGGTGCCACTGCATGCAGCAATGTTGGCGTGGTCGAAGTTGACCTCGAATCCGTCAGCACGCAGCATGTCTGCATATAGCTCAGCCCAGTTGCTGCTCGAGCGATGGCATTCGTCATGCCAATAGTTCCTCGCGCTACCGGTTGAATATCAATCGCCATGCAGGACTACGTCGATCTCCCCATCGCCGCCATATCCCGCAATCGCCGGCTCGGCGGGAACAATCGTCAGTAGAAGAGCCGACAGGAGCAGAAGACCCACGCACCTTTACAGCAACAGGTACGAGCTGAGGGGCTTCGACATCCATCTCACGCCCGCTGTGATCGCCGAGGCCGCGGAATCGTCACACACCACGACAACCACGGACGACAACAAAGGAGACCCCAATGTCTGACGCGTGGCTAGCCATCAGCTGGATCGCCGTCTTCTTGATAATCGGCGCGACGATCTCCGTGACAGCGATGGCTCGAGCCCGGAAAAGCAGCGGAGAGACAGGCGCCATCCAAGCCGAGCGGTATCGGGAACTGGCTGCGAAGAGTGCGGACGCCCAGGAGCGGCTTTCCGAAGAACTTGCCAGCATGAACGACCGAGTCGCGAAGATCGAGGAGCTTCTTCGAGTTGTCGGCTGACCGGCATGCCCAGCCTCCCACACCACCAGCGCACGTCGGCGCGCCCACGACCGCGTTCACGGGGCGAACGGTGGAAAAACGCCAATGTCCACATGACCGAGATACCTAATGGGGAGGTTGCCGCAGCATGAACCCATTCACACGAATCCGACTGCCAGTGGCAGTACTGACCTCTCTTTGCGGAGCAGCAGTCGCCGTCGGCGGGCTCTTGCCATGGCTCACTGCACGAGACGCCCGGCCCAGCCTTGGCATGACTCACACGTCCTTCTCACAAATGCTGGTGTACACATTCGACGGAGACAGCTCAATCCTGGCCGCCGTCGGCTTCGTAGTCGCTGTGCTCGGTGTGCTGATGGTCGTGGGGGCACTGCTCGGCATTCGGACACTGACCGTCGTTGCCTCCGTCATCACCCTTGCAGCTGGAGGCATGTGGATTGGCCTGACTGTCCATCATTAC
>JBOGEU010000409.1:0-2532 GCA_050741995.1 Acidimicrobiia bacterium
CGATGCCAGGCTTGCCCGGTGCGCCAAGCGCTGATCTTCACGACCGGATACATGGTGGTGATGTACGGATACGGGCAGATGGTCGACAGTCCCCTGACCAATCTCTACGCCGGGATCAACGTCCTGCTCTTCGTGCTTTTCGGGCTGATCCATCGCTGGGCGAGCTTCTCGGTCTCGACCATTTGGGGCATCTCGCTGGTCGGTCTGGGCAACATGCTCGGTGGCGTGATCCTCGTCGGATCCCAACCGTTGTATGTCGCAGCCTTTCTGGGACCGGTCCCCTTCGACAAGTTCTTCCATGCGGCGGCCGCCTTCGTGTTGTTCTTTGCCGCGTGGGAGGCGATGACCCGTTTCGCCGGAGACGGTCCCCACCACGGAGGGCTCGTGCTCATGACCTTCCTGGTGACGATGGGTGGCGGGGCCGTGGTGGAGATCGCCGAGCTGATCGGCTCGACCGTCGGCGGGGGGCGGGTCAACGTCGGCGACTATGGAAGCAATGCCCTCGACCTGGTGTCGAACGCCGTTGGAGCGGCGGCAGGGACATTCGTCCTCCTGTTGGCCCGTTGCCGCCGGGATAGCTTGTCGGCACATTGAGGTCCCGCGTCGTCATCCTCGTCTTGGCGTTCTCGCCTTTGTCGGCGGCTCTGGCCGCGGAGCCGAACCAAACCGATCCCTCTGTCGAGGTCCTGGTCGCGGCCTCTCCCGAGGTGGCCGAGGCTCGAGGGTTGACCGTGGTGGAAGACGTCGGGTTCGGGTGGATCCTGGTCGAGGGCCCGGTCGAGATGGGCACGTCCTCCGACGAGGTCGCCGCCCGGATCGCTGCGGCCAGCGGGTTGGAGACCGAGCCCAACTATGTCTACGAGTTGGCCGACGAGCCCCTGTTCGCCGGGCAATGGGCTCTCGAGAACACCGGTCAGGACGGTGGCACATCGGATGCCGATGTCGACGCCGCCGTGGCATGGGAGATCACCACCGGGTCGCCGGGCGTGGTCATCGCCGTCCTCGACACCGGTGTGGCGTCGGAGCACCCCGACCTGGCATCGAGGATGTGGGTCAACAGCGACGAGGTCGGGGGCAACGGGCTCGACGACGACGGCAACGGGTGGGTGGACGACACCGGAGGGTGGGATGCGGTGGATGGCGATCCCGATCCGGGAGACGCCGATGGTCATGGCACCTTTGTCGCTTCGACCGCGGTCGCGGCGGCGAACGGTGTCGGCATGTCCGGGATGGCGCCCGCATCGGCGGTGATGCCGGTCCGGGTCTGCGCTGACGCCGGTTGCTCGCTATCGGACATCATCACCGGTCTCGCCTACGCCGTCGCCAACGGCGCCGACGTCGTCAACCTCTCGCTCGGCGGTCCGGGCAAATTCCCCGCCTCCCTGGAGACCGCGCTCCGGATGACGATCGACTCCGGGATCGTGGTCGTCGCCTCCGCCGGGAACGACACCGTGGACAACGATGTGACGCCTTACTACCCGGCGAGCTACGACCTCGACGGCCTGATCGCGGTTGCCGCCACCGACCGCAACGACCAGCTGTCTTGGTTCTCCAACTACGGAGCGGTCAATGTCGACCTGGCAGCACCCGGCGAGGACGTGATCGGAGCCCTACCTCCGAACGGGTGGGGCACCAGCTCTGGGACCTCGTTCTCGGCTCCGCTGGTCTCGGGCGTGGCCGCCCTGATCAAGGCCACGCGACCCAATCTCGATCCGCCCGGGGTGGCGACCATGATCAACGGCTCCGTGGACGAGTTGCCCGGCCTTGCCGGCAAGGTCGTCACCGGGGGCCGGCTCAACGCCGGCGCCGCCCTCCGGA
This sequence comes from Acidimicrobiia bacterium, assembly GCA_050741995.1. Taxonomy (GTDB): domain Bacteria; phylum Actinomycetota; class Acidimicrobiia; order Spongiisociales; family ZC4RG35; genus JARDZU01. Next base: position 1,819 of record JBOGEU010000409.1, read on the forward strand.
TCGCAACGGCGCCGATTGCCGTCGGCAAGGCGACACCGTCCGACGCGGTGCTGCCGGTGACCATCGATCTCAATGGCTCCGGGTCATCCGATCCGTGGGGCTCGCTCGTGTCCCGGTCCTGGAAGCTTCCCGGCGGGGGAGTTGCCTCTGCTGTGGATACCCAATGGACACCGAAACGGCCCGGCACCTATGAGGCGACGCTGACCGTTGTCGACGACGATGGCCTCATCGACACCGCAACCGTCGTCTTCACGGTGCGACTCCGACCCGGTGGTTCGTTCGTCGACGACAACGGTCACTTCGGCGAGCGGGCGATCGAAGCGATCAAGGCGGAGTCGATCACGCTCGGCTGCAACCCACCGGCCAACGACCGCTTCTGCCCCGCCGACCCGGTGACCCGGGGGGAGATGGCCGCCTTCCTGGCACGGGCCCTTCGTCTCGCGGCCTCGATTGACGACCATTTCGCCGACGACGACGACTCCGTGTTCGAGGGGGCGATCAACAGGCTGGCCCAGGCCCGGATCACCGTCGGTTGCAACCCGCCGGCCAACACCCGATTCTGTCCCGAGGACCCGGTCACCCGCGGACAGACGGCGGCATTCTTGGTAAGGGCGTTCCATCTGGGCACCGGGAGCGGGCTCGACGTGTTCGTCGACGACGACGGTGTCTTCGAGAACGCCATCGACCGTCTCGCCGCGGCAGGCATCACCACCG
>JBOGEU010000410.1:0-4924 GCA_050741995.1 Acidimicrobiia bacterium
CCCCCCCCCCCCCCCACCACACCGGACCGTCGCCATCGGTGACATCGGTTTGCTGGCAGTCGACAACCTCGAGGTCGTCTACAACGACGTGGTACTCGTGCTGCGTGGCATCTCGCTGCGCGTGCCCGATGGGGCGATCGTCGCCCTGCTCGGGGCCAACGGGGCGGGCAAGACCACGACGCTGCGCGCCATAACCGGGCTGCTCGAGGTGCACGAGGGGGATGTCACCAAGGGGGAGATCTCCTTTGACGGCGTAGTCATCACCGACGAGGACCCGGCCGCCAGGGTGCGGCGCGGGATCAGCCAGGTGATGGAGGGAAGACGGGTGTTTGCCGAGATGACTGTGGAGGACAACCTCCGCGCCGGTGCCTACGCCAACAAGATCGGCGAGCGGGTCAAGGAGGCCCGGGACCGGGTGATGGCGCTGTTCCCCCGGCTGGCGGAGCGGAGCAACGCCACAGCCGGGTACCTGTCCGGGGGTGAGCAGCAGATGCTGGCCATCGGGAGGGCCCTGATGCAGGACCCGAAGCTGCTCATCCTCGACGAGCCGTCGCTGGGACTGGCCCCTCGTCTCGTCCAGGAAGTGCGGGACATCATCGTCGAGATCAACAAGCAGGGCACCTCGGTGCTCCTCATCGAGCAGAACGCCAAGATGGCACTCTCCATCGCCCACCACGGCTACATCATGGAGACCGGGAAGATGGTCATGGACGGCGACCCCGCCAAGTTGCTCAAGGACGAGGATGTCAAGGAGTTCTACCTGGGGCTGGGCGCCACCGGTGAGCAGAAGTCGTTCCGCAACGTGAAGCATTACAAGCGCCGCAAGCGGTGGTTGTCGTGAGCGGAAAGCTGCTCCAGCGGCGGGCGGAAAGGTCGGGTCCGAAGGACTACGGGCATTTGCTCGAGGCGCGGGAAATCCATCTCTCATTCAAAGGGGTGAAGGCGATCGACGATGTGTCGTTCCACGTCGACGACGGGGAGCTGTTCGCCATCATCGGGCCCAACGGGGCGGGCAAGACATCGTTGTTCAACTGCGTCAATCAGGTCTACGTCCCGGAGCAAGGAGACATCCTGTGGAAGGGCGAGAGCGTGATGGGGCTCAAGCCCAGCGAGACCGCCGAGCTGGGCATCGCCCGCACCTTCCAGAACATCGCTCTCTTCCCACATATGACAGTTATCGAGAACCTGCTCACCGGTCGTCATGTGCGAATGCAATCGGGGTGGCTGGCGGGAAGTGTCTGGCTGGGGAAGGCGAAACGGGAGGAGATCGAGAATCGGGAGATCGTCGAGGACATCATCGACTTCCTCGAGATCGAGCAATGGCGGAAGTACCCGGTCGGGCTGCTTCCCTACGGGATCCAGAAGCGGGTCGAGCTCGGGCGGGCGCTGGCCATGGACCCCGAGCTGCTGATGCTCGACGAGCCGGTGGCGGGGATGAACCTGGAGGAGACCGAAGACATGGCCCGGTTCATCCTCGACGTCCAGGACGAGCTCGGCATCGCCATCATCCTGGTCGAGCACGAGATGGGATTGGTCATGGACATCGCCGACCGCATCCTCGTCGTCGACTTCGGCCGTCCGATCGCCATCGGCACCCCCTCCCAAGTCCAACAAAACCCCAACGTGGTCAAGGCCTACCTCGGCGAAGAGGTCGAGACCGCCTAGGACTTACCTGAGGTACGTAGCGCCGTATATGACGCTGAGCCGACATGGAAGTGACCACGCCTGAGGACCGGCCCTTTCTATGTCCCCGTAGCGCCGCATTTGGCGCTACGTACCTCAGGTAAGCGTCAGGGCCGCGGGTGCTCGCCCACCAGCTTCCAGGTGGCGGGGAGGAGGAGGCCGGCGGCGGCCGCCTTGATAAGGTCGCCGAGGACGAAGGGGACGACGCCGGCGACTATCGCCTCGGTGACGGTCATGTCGAAGATGAGCATCAGCCCGACCACCCCAAAGACGTAGATCACGAAGGAGCCGAGGATGAATGCGGTGAACATGGTGGGGAAGGTCCGGTCCTGGCGACGCTCCGCCATGCGCCCGACGACGGCGGCGGCAACGATGAAGCCGATCAGGTAACCGGTGGTGCCGGTCGCCTGGGCCTCGCTCCAACCGGCGGCACCGCCGGAGAACACCGGCATGCCCAAGGCGCCCGCTGCCACGTAGAGGGCCTGGCCGGCGGCCCCGGCGCTCATCCCGAGAACGGAGCCGGTGAGGAGAACGGCAAAGGTCTGCCCGGTGATCGGCACCGGTGTGAACGGGAGGTGGATCTCCCACTGTGCGGCAAGGGCGGTGAGAGCGGCCGCCCCAACCACCAGAAGAACCGAGGTGACGCGGGTGGTGGGCAGAACTCGTCGGGAGATAACCGCTGAAGTCATGTCTTTAGCTCCTGGAAACCGTCGATGTGCAACCTTACGTCCAAAGACCTCTACTTGGAGGCCACCGTTACCCTTTTCGCCGTGGAAGACAACACCGAGAAAGGCTTTTCCTGGCCTCTCTACCTGGTCGGGGCATTCTTCGTCGTGGGCGCCCTGATCCTTGGCGCCTGGAATCTCGAACTGCCTTTTCTCGCCTTTTCCTCCGGCCCGGTGTCCGACGCCGCCGACGCCATCGTTGCCGGCGAAGTCGAGACGTACCCGCCTGTCGGCGAGCTGTTGCTGCTCACAGTGTTGAGTCAGGACGTGAATCTGTTCGAGGCGGTCATCGCCGGGATCGATCCCACCATCGACCTCATCCCCAAGGAGGCGTATCGCCGGCCCCAGGAGTCCGACGAGGACTACAGGAAGCGTGTCCTGGAGCAAATGGACGACTCCCAGACCAGGGCGATCACCGTGGCTCTCGAATACTTGGGCTATCAGATGGTTCCCGTCGACGTCCTGATCACCGACCTGCTCGCCGACAAGCCGGCCGCCGACGTCCTCGAGATCGGTGACTCCGTCGATGCGTTCAACGGCACCGAGATCGTGTCCAGCACTGACCTGACCAATGCCCTGGACGGGTTCGAGCCAGGAGACGTGGTCGATGTCGAGGTGACCCGGGAAGGGAGCAGCGAGACCCTCGAGGTGGAACTTGCCCCCAGGGACGACGGAGAAGAAGGCGCGATGATCGGAATCGTGGTCGGAGAGCTGACCGAGCCACCGTTCCCACTCTCGATCCAGGCAGGCAACGTTGGGGGCCCGTCGGCGGGGATGATGCTCTCCCTGGCCATCATCGACACCCTCTCTCCTGGAGAGATGACCAAGGGCCACATCGTCGCCGGCACCGGGACGATCCAGTACGACGGCACGGTCGGCGCCATCGGGGGCATACGGCAGAAGGTGGTGGGCGCCGAGGCCGCCGGTGCGGAGTACATCCTGGTTCCCGAGGACAACTACGAGGCGGCGCTCACCGCCGACCGCCAAACGATCGAAATCGTCCCCGTCGCAACCCTTCAGGATGCCATCGACTTCTTCGATCGGCTGGATCAGGCCTGACCAAACCCGTTTGGGGAACGGATCTGTCAGTATCTTCTGAGGTCGATGGCATTTGACATCATCCCCGAGGAGATTCGAAGGGCCCAATTCCGCACGGTCTTGAGGGGCCTGGACTCGAACGAGGTGTCCGAGTACCTCGATCGGGTCGCCACGGAGATCGAGACCCTCTTCGAGGAGAGGGAGCGGCTTGCCGCCCGCCTCGGTGAATACGCAGACCGTGACCTGCAGACTGAGTTCGACAGTCTGGGGCGTGAGGTCGCCGCCGTGCTCCAGGCGGCTCGTGAGGCGGCAGACTCCATGCGCGAGCGTGCGACCAACGACTCGGCCCGCTGGCGCTCGGAGGCGATGGCCGAGGTGGAGGCGCTTCGCAAAGCGGCCAAGAACGACGCCGAGGCCCTCAGAGGCGACGCCTGGGCGACCGGGAGCGAGCTGCTCAGCCAGGCTGCTGCCGAGGCTCGCCGGATGCGTGCGGAGGCCGAGCGCGATGTGCTCACGGTGATGGGGGAGGCGGAAAGGGAGGCCCATCGCCTCACCTCGTCGGCGCGCCGGGAGGCCGAGGACCTGGTCCGCTCGGCAACCATGGAGGCGGAGAAGACGGCGTCCGAGGCGAAGAAGCGCCACGACGACATCATCGAGCAGGCGCTTCGCCAGGCGGAATCGGCCCAGGAGCGGACTCGTGCCCTCGAGGAGCGTCGTGAAGAGCTCATTGAGGAGCTCGAGACCGTGCGCTCCGCTCTCAGCCGGTTGGAGGGAACCCTCGAGGAGCGGCGCGAGAGCATGGAGGTCTCATCCGAGTCGACGAGCGTCAAGGTCGTTCCCGCCCCGAGGTCGGAGCCGGAAGAGAAGACCTGGGCTCTGGGCGAGACGGTGAGGGTGATCCCTCCCGGCGGCGTGAGATCGCATGCTCCCGACCCGGTACTCCCCAAGCGGCCGGCCCCGGCTGTCGACGAGGAGAGAGAGGAGCGCCCGGTCGAGCTGCCCCGTCAGCCACGGCCGGTTGCCCCGGAGCCCGAGCCGGAGCCCGAGCCGGAGCCCGAGCCGGAACCGGAGGCGGAGCCCGAGCCGGAACCGGAGGCAGGGCGGGAACCGGGGCCCGAAGAGCCGGAGACGGTCGCCGAGCAACCGACGTCGAGATCGGGAGGCGACGATGTCGGGGTCCTCTTCGCCTCACTGCGTGGTGTGCCCGCCCTCTCGAAAGGGGAGCGCCCAAAGTCTTCTCCCGCAAAGTCGAGCCCATCGGTGGGGGTGAGCTCCAAAGTGGAAGAGACCGCGACCCGGTCCACCCCACCGGTCCCGGCGGCCCAGCTGAGTGACGTGGACGACGCCATCGACGTGCGCGACGGCCGGCTGTTGCCGATCACCAACCGTGCGCTGCGTGGTGTGAAGAAGGCGGTCACAGATGCCCAAAACGTGGCACTGGACAGCATCCGCACCGAAGACAGCTGGCTCCCCGAGGG
>JBOGEU010000411.1:0-1336 GCA_050741995.1 Acidimicrobiia bacterium
GCCCGGGCCTTAGCTGTCGTGTTCATCTCCAACGGGTGCCCACGGTGCGGGCCCAGAGGATCTTCTCATCGACATCCACGGGCGCCATCTCGAAGCCGGAGGTCGATTGGGGGCGATCAACGCCAACAACCCCCATTTGTCGCCCGGGGACTCGTATCGGGAGATGGTGGAGCGGGCCCATGAACGTCGACTCCCCTCCCCCCGACCTGAAGGACCCCGACGGGGAGGTGGCGCCGGCATACCGGGCGATTTGCACCCCGCACGCATTCGTCTTCGACGCCGTGCTCGAAGGTCGAGCGTTGGCCCTATCCGTGACCGATCCCTTCGGCTGTGCGATCGTGTGGTGAGCACCGCGCCGACAACCCTGTGGCGGTAGGCCCTCCCCATCCGGCATACATCGGCTGATGTAGCCAGGTCGCATCCCGGGTCGGATGACGGGTCGCGTCTCGTTCCTTACCTTGAGGACGATGAGCAATGAGATGCAGGCCCAGGGAGATACCGCTCGCTCCTGAGTTGCCCGGCCACCTGGTCGAGCCCTCACCGTTCTCCTGTGGGTGGTGACCGGGGGGCATCCTCAGCCAGGCGATCCTGGCCGGGATGTTCATCTCCGCCACCGTTCAGACCCGTCCGGCGCACCTGATCGTCGGCGCACTGCTCCCCTGGGTCGCCATCGCTCCTGCCACCGTCGCGTTGATCCATCGTCGCCGCCTCTCCTCCCGGGTGGTCACCGGCTCGGTCCTGCTCCCGGTCGCTCTCTGGGCTCAGGAGGCGCTGGGACACATGCCCTTCCCGGTCAGCACCGCGGTCCATGTCCCCCTGGGCGTGGCCCTGTTCGGTCTCTCCCTGATCCTCGCCTTGGCCTCGTCGCGACCCGATAGATCGGGGCTGCGCCCGTTTGGGATCCATCTCCAGGTGGAAGGGCTATCCGATGGCCAGCCCGGTGCGTCCCTTTCTCAGCGTGGGGATCCTGATCTTCTTCATCGCTGCCCTCATCCATTTCGAGGTGCTGATGGACGGCTATCCCGACCGTTCGGCAGGCATCGCAGAGAGTGTCATCGGTGTGGTCCTGTTGATCGGGCTCGTCCTCACCTTCCTCTTTCCGGCGCTGACCAGGACGGTGGGCATCGCGGTCCAGACCTTCGCCCTGCTCGGCACCTTGGTCGGTCTCACCCTGCTCATCACGGTGGGGCCGGGCACCACCCTCGATCTCGTCATCCATCTGGTGATGATCCTGGTGCTGATCATCGGCCTGGTCGTCACGATGCGGGCCCCATCCCGCGTTTGAGCACAGCGCCCGGCGGGTATTTGTCCAGTTCCGAACAGGAGGTATTCGTGC